>JAAYAE010000278.1 GCA_012719555.1 Acholeplasmataceae bacterium
CGCCAACCTCCCATAAATACTTTTCCCATAGCAATAGGTTCCGTTCAACTAGTTTTATTTGCCATTATTGATATCATATTAAATTAATCTTTGTGAAAATTTGTGAATCAACTTCTTTTCAATAACTTTGATGGGCAATAACGGCAAATAAAACACTAAGATGTTATAGCCAATGGTAGGACGACCGAACAGAAACAGAAAAACGAACAGAAAATGACATTAAAAGAAGCCGTAATAAAAAGTTTAGAAGACATTAACGACATCACCAATTATTTGGCGGTGCTAAACCATATCAACGACAAAAACTATTACGACTTTGGCGGAGCAAAAACTCCAGGCTCAACAGTTTCGGCAGTTTTGGGCGACTTCATTCGTAACGGAGATACAAGAGTAAAGAGAATAAAACAAGACGGTGGAACTTACTCTTACTATTTGACAAAAAACGAGCAGAACATTGGAATTGAAATATTGAGTGGCGACACTGAAACTCATATTGTAAAGCCAATTAAGATAAACAAAACTAAGACTTACGAAGAGAGAGATTTACATAAACTTTTGAGCAGTTATCTAAAAAATACAGACACTTACTCAAAGACAATTTTTCACGAACAATCAAACGGAAAAGAGAATAACCAAATTTGGACACATCCAGATATGGTTGGAATTAAGTTCTTAAACTTACAGACAAAAGCAAGCCAAAACTTTTTAAAATCAATAAATCGTGTTGACACTTTCAAATTGAGTTCATACGAACTGAAAAGAGAAATTAACAGCGACAGCGAACTTAAAAAAGCATTTTTTCAAGCCGTTTCAAATTCAAGTTGGGCAAATTATGGGTATTTAGTTGCATTTGAGTTTAGCGACAGTTTGAATGAGGAAATGGCAAGACTTAATCAATCTTTCGGAATTGGAATTATCGAACTAAACGCCAATCCATATCAAAGTAAAGTGCTTTATCCTTCCGTTTTTCGGGACTTGGACTTTAAGACGATTGACAAACTTTGCAAGATGAATAAAGAGTTTGAAAAATTCATCGAGCAGACAGAAAAACTAATGACTGCAAGCGAAAAATATGTTTCGGGAGCAGAAAAAGAATTAGACGAATTTTGTGACGGATACTTTGCAAACGACACAGAAGTTGAAAATTATTGCAAGGAAAAACATATACCGACAAACGAAGAATAACAGGTTAAAAAATTAAATAAATTATGAGTAAAATTTACAACTATAGTGCATTTTATGTTAGTGAGCCATTTAGCCAATCTGCACTCGGAGCACATGCATCTAAGGATTTTTGTTATTACAACATGTTAAAAGCATGGAAAGGTGCTGATAGTTCATTTCCTTTTGATAATGCTCATGAAACAACTTATAATGTTCGGGATAATAGTGATTGGGAATCAACACTTAAACCAAGACTTCGAGAGAGACTAAGAAATTCTAAGAATATCATCTTGTTTTTAAGTGATTATACTGCTAATTCAAGAGCATTAAGAGAAGAAATAGATTATGGAATTAATACACTTGAACTACCTGTAATTGTAATTTATCCCGATTTGAAAGCTAATGATGATTTACTAACTGCGGATAAAAACAATTTAAACAATACAGTAAAATCCTTATGGAACAAACTGCCGGTTTTTAGAGATTCAAAATCAAATGTTCCTGTACTTCATGTTCCAATGAATAAAGAGACAATACGAAAGGCTTTAAGTAATGTAAATTTCAGAGTTGGTTCAGGAAAAAAATCTGGTGATTATTTCTATAACAACTAAAAAAATGAAAGTAAAATTTCTAGATAAAAATGTCAGAAACAAATTCTGGATTTACTTTTCAGTAATATCTGGAATTTTATCATTTATCTTACTTTTTAATATTGTACCGGACGATTACAAAGTTTGTTTAAATTATATTGGGTACACAGCATTTGTAC
>JAAYAE010000279.1 GCA_012719555.1 Acholeplasmataceae bacterium
ACTTTGTTCATTTACATATTTTATGGATCAGGTAATTTTGGACAAGACCAGCAAAATGATATTGAAGAAAAGCATGCAGTATTATTTGGTAAGGGAGATATTTTAAAAGTTAAATCCTCTGGCAAGGGATTGAGGTTCTTACTTATGGCAGGAAACCCATTGCATGAACCAATCGCTTGGGGCGGTCCTATTGTTATGAACACGAAAGAAGAATTGGATATTGCGTTTAAAGAATTAGAAGAAAATAAGTTTATTAAAGTGTGAAAATATATAGCCACGACGAAGGAGATTTTATTATGAAAAAATTAGCCAATTCAGAAAAGATTGGTTTAAGAGATAAGACAACAGAAAAATTGATTGCTGTTTACCCTTTTAAGGCAGAAGGAACTGATGAAGAAATAAGTGAGGCTGTTCGCGATTGGTACTACAAACAAAGCTGCGCAGCAGAGGATAAATTATTGACAGCTTATGTAGATGGTTTAACAGCGGCTGAGCTTAAAACACATAAATAGTTGTATGTACATTGAAAAATGTATAATTATAGCGTAAGTTAATTTAGAGGAGGATGATTTTATGAAAGAGGAAATGCAAGTCGCTATTAATGCGCAAATTCAGAAAGAGTTTTATTCATCTTATTTATATTTGGCTATGTCAGCCTATTGTGAAAAAGAAAATTTACCGGGTTTTGCTAAATGGCTAAAAGTTCAGTATCAAGAAGAAATTGAGCATGCTATGAAGTTTCTTAATCATCTTTTGGAGAGAGGCGGCACAGTCAAGCTTGGGGCAATTGCAGAGCCACCCTGCGAATTTGGCTCTCCTAAGGCTCTCTTTGAAGAAGTATTGAAACATGAGAAATTTATTACTGCCAGCATAAACAAGCTATATGAGACAGCGATTGCCGAAAAAGATTATCCGGTACAAGTTTTATTACAATGGTTTATTTCTGAGCAGGTTGAGGAAGAAAGTAGTGCTTGTGCAATCATTGAAAAGTTAAAAATGGTTGGAGAAAAAGGGGCACCGCTTATGTATATTGATAAAGAATTGAGCTATCGCAAGTAAAATGCGAATTAAAGTATTTTGGCAATTGGTTAGTTTAATTTAGATTCACACGTATGATATATTAATTAAAGCCCCATTTGAACAGCTAATGATGCCGTTTAAGTGGGGCTTTTGGGTTAGTGCGCATAGGAAAATAAATATAAAACAACTTAAAATAGTCCGAAATAAAACAAAAAAATTGAAATAATGTTATAATAACGTTATAAAAGATAATGTTTGGGAGACAAAAAATAAAAGTAACAAATAGGAAGAGGAGGGTATATTTTATGGCAACAAAGTATCGTAAAGAGAAAGATTCTATGGGTGAAATTATGGTTCCGGCAGATAAGTATTGGGCTGCACAAACAGAAAGAAGCCTAGAAAATTTCGAAATTGGTATTGAGAAAATGCCTGTTGAAATTATCAAAGCTTTTGGTTATTTAAAAAAATCGGCTGCTATGGCCAATAAAAAATTGGGAAAACTAGATGCTAAAAGGTGTAAATTAATAGCACAGGTTTGTGATGAAATAATTGCAGGTAAATTGGAGGGACATTTTCCATTAGCGGTGTGGCAAACGGGTAGTGGGACTCAGTCAAATATGAACGTAAATGAAGTTATTGCTGGGCGCGGTAATGAAATTTCTAAAGAAAAATTATTGCACCCCAATGATCACGTCAATATGTCGCAAAGCTCCAATGATACTTTTCCGACTGCTATGCATATTGCTTCCGTTATGGAAATAAGAGAGATGTTATTTCCTGCTATTGATGGATTGATAGCCACTTTTAAAAAATTAGAAAAAGATAATCGTGGTATAGTTACCACGGGTAGAACGCATTTACAGGATGCTGTACCTATTGCTTTTTCCCAAGAAATATCCGGATGGCGCAATATGCTGGAAAAAAGCAAACAAGATATTATGCTAGCAGAAAAAGGTTTGTGTGAACTAGCTTTGGGTGGTACAGCTGTTGGAACAGGACTTAATGCTCCTAAGGATTTTGATGTTACTGTTGCCGGCTATGTGAAAGAAAATACTGGTATTCCTTTTGTAACAGCCAAAAATAAATTCCACGCTTTAACGAGTCTTGATGATATGGTTTTTGCTCATGGAGCATTAAAAGCTTTGGCGGCAAATATGATGAAAATAGCTAATGATGTACGTTGGTTAGCTAGTGGCCCACGGGATGGTTTGGGAGAAATCACAATCCCTGCCAATGAGCCGGGAAGTTCTATAATGCCGGGTAAAGTTAATCCTACTCAGTGCGAAGCAGTTACCATGGTTGCTGTGCAGGTTATTGCTAACGATACAGCTGTTGGTATGGCAGCATCCCAAGGCAACTTTCAATTGAATGTTTTCTTACCGGTAACTGTTTACAATTTTCTACAATCAGTACGCTTGTTAGCAGATGTTATTAACTCTTTTAACAAAAACTGTGCAGTTGGCATAAAGGCTGATAAAGATAAGATGCGTCATAATTTGCACAATTCATTAATGTTGGTGACGGCATTGAATCCTTATATTGGTTATGATAATTCAGCAAAGGTTGCTAAGCTGGCATTTAAGGAAAATATATCTCTTAAAGAAGCAACAATTAAGTTAGAGCTAATGAGTGAAGCTGATTTTGACAAGGTTTTCAAACCAGAAAAAATGGTTTGAAGCTGATAATTTTTTAAATGCAGTAGGGGAAAATAAATGCCATTAAATGTTGGAGAACATTTAATGGCGTTTCTTATAAAGTTTATCCATTCAGAGTAATATTAATTGCCTGTATTTTAGGCAATTTTCACGTAGCTAATTGTTGAGGGGTGTTTATGGTGGTCGTGGGG
>JAAYAE010000280.1 GCA_012719555.1 Acholeplasmataceae bacterium
CTAAAAATTAACTTTATGTTTTTACCCTAACATTTAATAAAGAAACAAATTGCTTAGTGCAACACTAACTTTTTTATTTAAAAAATATCTTACAACTTTTATTTCAGGTATTTGCTGAAAAACTCCGTAAGTTTATCGAATGGTATGAGGTCCGTACGATCATAGAGATTAACATGCCCTTCATTAGGAATAATGTAGAATTCTTTCGGTTCAGCTGCTTTTGCATAAGCATCTTCACTAAATTCTAGTGAATGAGCTTCTTTACCAGCAAGGAGGCAAATATTTCCAGCGCCGCCGAAATTCTCCATATCACCCAGCCAACTCTTTCGCGCCAAATTTCTGAGCTAGAAAAAGAGCTTGGTGTGCAGCTATTTAACCGTGGCAAACGAAAAACCACCCTCGCAGATGCAGGACTTCTGTTTCGCAGACGTGCCGAAGAAATATCTTGAATAAAATATTGCCCCATCAAGACCACCTGTAAAAAGGGCTGCTTGCACCAATCCTATAAGGCTCCTTTACTTACCAGCACCTTGAAATGTTGAATTTCTCTTTATTTAAACCTTTTTCCCTTATTAATTAACTCGTGGTTGTCGAATTACGCGTTTTTTCCACGCTGCGGTAGCTTATTTTCACGGTGCCAATATTTACTCTTGCGATATTTGCAGATACAATGCTAAGGTTTCAAGAATCCTTTTCTAACAGAATCTTCAATCAGTTCCTCCGCGAATTTCCAAAGCTCCGATGCATTTTCTTTAAGAAGGCTATTACGTTTAAACACATCTTCTTTTGTTACACCTGGAATCTGCCAAGTATGACCTTTTGTGTTGTAATTTAGAATGAGAGGCTGAAACCGATCCAAGCAAGCAGCAAATCTTGCTTCGGGTGTATTCAAGTCCTCAAATTCCCGCCACAGACTCAATATTTCTTGTGCCTGATCTGTAGGCAACATATTAAACAGCCTTTTTGCAGCCTTTTTTTCTCGCTCTTCCTTATCTTTATAACCTTCCTCATCATAACAGAAAGTATCACCCGCATCAATTTCTACTAAGTCATGAATCAATACCATTTTTACTACCTTTAACAAATCCATTTCCGGATCCGCCGCATATTCAGAAAGAAGAATTGCCATCATCGCTAAATGCCAAGAATGCTCCGCATCATTTTCATTTCTTTCTGTCCCAATCACTACATTTTTCCTATATATTTGCTTCATTTTATCAATTTCGGTAATAAATTGGATTTGACGCATTAATCGTTCAATTTGCATTTTGCAGTTCTCCTTATTTTTATGTTGACCACTTCACATAGCAGGTGGTTTTTTGTTTCGCATGCTTCGCGAACGAAACAGACTAAAGTCTTATAACAAAACAAAAGCTAGCGCCCAAGGGCGCTCGCTTTTGTTAAAGGCTCCTAGCCTCAGGGAAAACTACCCTTTAGCCGGTGGTGCCTGTTTACCTATTTAGCCATAAAAAATTCTACATCTGAATCGGCGGTGTCAATACCCGCAATGCCAAATTTTTCGACCAAAACGCTAGCCACATTTGGAGACAGGAAGCCCGGAAGTGTGGGACCAAGATGGATATTTTTTACTCCCAAATACAAAAGCGCCAAAAGTACAATGACGGCCTTCTGCTCGTACCAAGCTATATTAAATGTAATCGGAAGGTCATTGATATCATCAAGCTCGAACACTTCCTTGAGCTTTAGCGCAATAACCGCCAGTGAATAGGAGTCGTTGCACTGACCCGCATCCAGAACTCTCGGAATCCCACCGATATCGCCAAGATTTAGCTTATTGTAACGATATTTTGCACAACCGGCAGTGAGAATTACAGTATCCTTCGGTAACTTTTCAGCAAACTCAGTGTAATATTCTCTTGATTTCATCCGACCGTCGCAACCGGCCATGACAAAAAATCTTTTGATTGCGCCGGATTTTACGGCATCAACACCCTTGTCTGCAAGAGCGATAACCTGATTGTGAGCAAAACCACCTACAATGCTTCCCGTTTCAATTTCAGTGGGTGCCGGAAGCGTCTTAGCAAGTTCGATGATTTCAGAGAAGTCTTTCTTTCCATCTTCATTGGCTTCGATATGCTTGCAGCCAGGGAAACCGGTGGCACCGGTGGTATATATTCTACTTCTGACCTCTTCGTTCCTTGGTGGAACAATACAATTGGTTGTAAAAAGAATCGGACCGTTGAAAGATTCAAACTCTGTGAGTTGTTTCCACCATGCATTACCGTAGTTGCCCACAAAATTGTCATACTTCTTAAAAGCCGGATAATAGTGTGCGGGCAACATTTCACTGTGAGTATACACGTCAACACCAGTTCCCTTTGTCTGCTCCAACAGTTGCTCAAGATCAGTCAAGTCATGCCCGGAGATAAGAATCGCAGGATTATTTCTGACGCCAATATTGACTTTTGTAATTTCAGGATTGCCAAACCTTGATGTATTGGCTTCATCCAAAAGCGCCATAACCTTAACCCCGTATTCACCGGTTTTCATGGTAAGAGCTACAAGGTCATCCGCTGAGAGTGAATCATCCAGCGTTGCTGCCAGAGCCTCATATATAAATGTGCTTATTTCCACATCGTCTTTGCCAATGTTCCTTGCATGTTCGAAGTACGCCGCTATTCCCTTGAGGCCATAGGTGATCATCTCGCGAAGAGAACGCACATCTTCGTTTTCAGTGGACAATACGCCGACAGAGGCAGTCTTTGCTAGCATTGATTCCCTAGAAGTTACGATAAACGTTGCCGCGTCGTGCAAACTCCCTACATCAGTAGATTTTCTCAATTCATCCCTAATGGCGATCATTTTTACGATTTGTTTTTCTAGTGAGGGGCTGTCAAAGTTTGCATTGGTGATTGTCGTGAACAAACTACTAAGCACTGCATAGTTTGTCTCACCAAGGGTTTTAACATCAATTTCCCCCTTGATAACAATTTCTGAAATGCCCTTAAGAGTGTACACCAGAATATCCTGTAGCTTAGCGACCTCTTCGGTTTTTCCGCACACACCGCGTACTGTACATCCCTTTCCTCCTGCTGTTTCCTGACATTGATAACAAAACATACTCATTTTTTTCCCTCCTTCTAATATTCAATCTTCAATAGGTTCAAATTCTTCCTTACTGACAAAACATATTGGGCACTGCCAAGAATCGGGTAAATCCTCAAATGCTGTACCAGGCGCAACACCGCCGTCCGGGTCTCCTAGCATAGGATCATATATATACCCGCAGGGAATACATCTGTACTTTTTCATGTAACTTCCTCCTTCATTATATCATGTTTTGTGTTCAGCTTGTTCTTCTGAACGGTGGACATTGTAGTTCTCTTAGTCAATTCAGATTATTTCCCGAATCATGTTTTATTCACCTCTTTCTTGGAATATTTTATTTCAAGTCATTATCTACTTTGTTTTTTAAGTATACCACTCTTGAACAAATAAATATGTTGGAATTCCAACAAAAGAAGATTCAATGAAAAAATATTTATATATGCCAAAAATGGTAAATTTATTCAGAAGCATTGAGGAACCAAGTTTATATATATGATAAACACTATCTTTTATGACTATTTTGAGTTGCGCATAATAGCCCTGAGCACTAACATTACCTAGTTATAGAACGTTGGTATATTTGCCAAAGCTTTTGCGGATAATTGTCTAACAGTTCTTTGTTTACCTGACCCAGAATGGTAAGTGGTTGCACGAGTCCCAAAAACATCATGGCTGCGGCCATGGCATCAATTTCCGCGCTGATTTCTCCTTTTTCTTGTCCTTGAAGTAGCATCTCTTTCACATCCTTAACATATGAAACAATCGTCGCTAGCATGCTTGCCTTTAGTTCAGGATTGCGTTCACTACTGAGCAGGAAATATAAAACGCTCGGCATCGCAGCTTCCTCTTTCAGCAAGGATACGTGTAATTCAAACAACTCCTTCAATTTCACTATTGAATTTCCCTCGACCGCCTGCACCTGTTTGAGATTATCTTTCAGTCGCTTGTCAATATGCTCTATTAAGGCGGCTACGATTTCGTCCCGTCCTTTGAAATGCCTGTAAATGGCGGACGGAACGAGTTCAACTCTTGCCGCGATGGCCTGAATGTTTAATTTGCCCAATCCGTTTTGTTCGACAATCCCCAAAGCAGCTTGAACGATTTCTTCTTTTCTGATTTCGGTGCTCTTTCTGCTTTTCATGAACCCCCCTGACCGCCACTAGTTACTTTTTGACTGGCTTTTCGTTATTTTGCCACTTAACGCAGCGGCCCACGTGTTGAAATAAACCTACTCTATTGAAATCACCTGAACAGGGTAACCATCCGCTCCCCTATGGGCACACTCTGCAAGTTTTTCTTCGACTTGACCTTCGGCACAATTGCCGGAAACCTGAAACTTTTCAACAATCCGGCTTTTTGCATCATCAGCATTTGGTTCATAGCCTTCCGGACAAATAGCCCAGCAAGCCCCTCAACCAATGCACCCGTTTCGATCAATCGTAATTTTCATCATTTTTTTCACTCCTTATTTTTTATTCTAAAGTTCGCAATTTCACGCAATATTTTTATGGAATCTCTTAACCGCCAGAGTCAGAACTAGGC
>JAAYAE010000281.1 GCA_012719555.1 Acholeplasmataceae bacterium
ATATTGGTAAAGCTGTTGATCATGAGATGGAGGGTTCCCACGTTGAATTAGGTGCGGAAGTTGCCAAAAGGTATCATGAGTCTGCTATTGTTATTAATGCTATTGAATCACATCACGGTGATGTTGAACCTACTAGTGTTGAAGCTGTTCTGGTTGCTGCCGCAGATGCTATTTCCGCTGCCAGACCCGGAGCTAGACGAGAGACCTTGGAGACCTACTTGAAACGTTTAACTCGATTGGAAGAGATTTCTGAGTCCTTTGAGGGCGTAGAAAAATGTTATGCAGTACAAGCAGGCCGTGAAATTCGTATTATGGTTAAACCAGATAAGATTGATGATGATGAGGCGGTTTTATTAGCACGAAATGTTGCTAAGAAGATTGAGGAAGAAATGGAATATCCTGGTCAAATCAAAGTTATTATAGTGCGCGAAACTCGTGCCGTTGATTATGCAAAATAAATAAAAAAATTTGTGGTTGTCTCAATGAAAAATGAGGCAGCCACTTTTATTTTTCAATATTTACTGAACGTAATAGATTCCTTGTTCGATGCACAGTCTTTGTGAAAAAGTTAACAATCTGCTCACTTTTTTCTCTCTCATTGGTAAGTAATTATGTTATAATAATAGCAATGAAATTAAGATGGGGGTTTGAAGGTAATGCAAATAAATGGTTCCGGTGGGTGTTTTGAAGAAAGAACATATGAAATAGAACCCGCTGTAGCATGGCAGGTCGGCCTTTTGGTCGCAGCCGAAATGGCTGTTAAGGTTGAAGCACGTGACGATGAGAAAAGACTGCTAAATGGTACAATACTTAGTCAGGAAAAAACATTCTTTACGGGCAAGCAAAAACAAAAATTATTTACATTTTCCGTACAAGGCTTGGATCAAGGAAGCTGCCAAATAATATTGGATATACGCAAGGAGCGGATAGAGGTATACAGCCTTAAGTCGCAAAATCGTGAAGCAATGGAATTCTTTGATAATTTCGACAAAAAGCTTAAAGAATATGTTTCCTCTATAATTTGTCCTTCCTGCAAGGCTAAGATAAGTGCCAGCGTTAGATTTTGTCCAGAGTGTGGTGCCCCGGTTAAATAAAAGAAAAAGAAACCAAGTACCCGAAGGTATTTGGTTTCATTTTTTAGGTGTCATAACTTAAATTGCGCGTGTTACTTTGCCGGAGCGTAAGCAACGAGTGCAAACGTTGACGCGACTAACCGTACCGTCAACAACTGCTCTAACCCGCTGAATATTTGGCTGCCAGGAACGTTTTGTATGCCTATTGGAATGGCTGACGTTATTTCCTGCCAACTCACCTTTTTTACAAAGCTCGCAAATGCATGCCATAGTCCCACCTCCTTTAAGTTGTAGGGCAATGCTTTCTCTCAAACTCAACAGGGGTATTTTAACATATATTGAATATAAAATGCAAGTAAAAAATATAACATTTTAAACAGGAGGTGTCATTTATGTGGTGGCATGAGCCAATCACTGCACTAAAAGGCATTGGACCTAAAAAAAAGGCCGATTTTGCCAACCTAAATATTATAACTATTGGTGATTTATTAAACAGATTTCCTCGTCAGGGCTGTTACATGGATTATTCACATCTTAAAAAAATTAAGGAACTGTCTACCAACGGTGTAAACCAAGTTTTTGCCGCTGAAGTAGTTAATATGGCCAATAAACGTTCGGCCCGTAATAAGAGTTATGCAACAGTTACAGTAAGAGATGAGACTGGTTACGCAGAGATATTTCTTTTTCTTCATCAACGTTTTCAACTAAAAAGCTTAGAGATAGGGAAAAAGATTTTAGTCACCGGAAAAGTTTCACCGGGACGCACAGCAAAAAGTGTCAGTGGAGCTACATTTTCTTATTTATCTGATGAAATAAAGTCGGAAGGTCTTGGCATTTTGCCAATTTATAATCTATCGGGGAATTTGACCCAAAACAATGTTAGGTATGCTGTAAAACAGGCATTAACTTTAGCTCGAAAAGAATTGCCGGAATCTTTGCCTGAGGAAATAATAATAAAAAATTCTTTACTGCCTCGTTTAGACGCATTAGAAAACATACATTTCCCTAAAAACTTTGCACTTTTGGCTAGAGCTAAAGAACGTTTTATTTTTGAAGAACTGTATTTGCTCCAATGTGGTTTGTTATATTACAGGAGTAAGGTAAAGGATACACGTGGTGGCAGTAAAATGGCTAAAGAGGGTAAAGTACTATCTTAGGTTCTAGCTAAGCTGCCATTTACTTTAACTGAGGCTCAAGCCAAGGCCTGGAACGAAATTTCTCTAGACATGCAGGAAGAGCAGCCTATGCATAGGCTGCTGCAAGGAGATGTAGGTTCAGGGAAGACCATTTTGTCGGCATTAGCCTTAGCTAAAGCGGTAGAAAATGGCTATCAAGGCTGTATTATGGTCCCTACTGAGATTTTAGCTGTTCAACACTACGCAACCCTTACTGCTTGTTTGAAGCCTGCAGGGATTAACGTAAGCCTTCTCACAGGCAATATAAAAGGTGCTAAGCGGCAAAAGATTATTGCAGGGTTGGCAGATGGCAGTTTAAATGTTGTGGTGGGAACCCACGCTCTTATTCAAGATACGGTAAAATTTAACTCCTTAGCTTTGGTGGTTACTGATGAGCAGCATCGTTTTGGTGTGGAACAAAGGGCAAAACTTGTAAATAAGTCTGCTTTTGCCCCAGATGTTTTAGTTATGACCGCTACGCCTATTCCTAGAACTTTGGCTCTCACTGTCTATGGTGACTTGGATATTTCTCTTATGAAAGGTATGCCACCGGGACGTAAGCCTATTAATACCTTGTGTTATACTGACGCCAAAAGAGCAGAGGTGTATAAAGGTATGGTCCGACAGGTAAAGGCGGGATTTCAGGCCTATGTGGTTTGTCCGCTTATTGAGGAGTCAGAACTGGTAGAGGCTAAGTCTGTTACGGAAATATATGAGGGGCTAACTGCCGGTTACTTGCGCGGAATACCTTGCGGGCTCCTTCATGGTCGCCTAAAAGCAGAGGAAAAAGATAAGGTTATGGCAGCTTTTGCAGCAGGAGAAATAAAGGTTTTAATCGCAACCACAGTTATAGAAGTTGGAGTCAATGTACCTAATGCGAATCTCATGGTTATCGAAGGGGCAGATCGTTTTGGCTTAGCCCAACTTCACCAGTTACGTGGCCGTGTTGGTCGCAGCGACATACAATCTTATTGTGTGTTACTGACAGCATCAGAAAACCCGGAGACTTTGGAGCGGCTGCAAATAATGCGCACATGCGGTGATGGTTTTATCTTAGCAGAAAAGGATTTAGAGTTGCGTGGTGCAGGACAATTGTTTGGATTTAGACAACACGGCTTGCCTGATTTATATATTGCTGATATAATGCGAGACACAGAGGTTTTGGTAGAGGCACGTGAATTGGCTAAAGAAGCTATGAATAATAAAAAGCTGTTTATACAGGTTACTGCAGCATTGAAAAATCAATTTGATGAAAGATTTGAAAAAATTTTTTATTCCTAAGATTAGAGGGTTACATGGACAAAAAAAATTGGGATAAGCAAGATAATGTGGTTAAGATTATTGCATTAGCTACACTTTTATTATTAGTTTTGTCTATAAATATTATGTCACCAAACTTTTTTGCAAAAGTATGGACTTTGGCTACTAGCGGTAATATAGAGAGTACAGTTGAATTTTTAGCTTCGTACGGAATATGGGCTGTAGCCATTAGTTTTTTATTAGATGTCCTTATTAATGCTGTGGGCTTTTTACCTTCTATTTTTTTATCTACAGCTAATGGTTTGATTTTTGGCTTACCTTTGGGAATTTTAATTTCATGGACTGCCGAATCCGTATGGGTTATTATTAGCTTTCTTATTATGCGGTATTTTCTAAGAGCATATGCGGAGAAGGTTATTGAACAAAGCAATAGTCTAAAAAGGCTTGACGAGATGAGCAGTGATAATGGACTATCAGCTATGACAATCGCGCGCACTATGCCGTATTTCCCCTCAGGAATATTGACTGCCTTGGGGGCTGTTAGTAAAATGAGCATTCGTGATTATTGTATTGCAACCTTTATAGGAAAATTTCCTTCCACGGCTATAGAGGTTGTTTTAGGACATGATGTTGTAAATTTTCGTCAAAATATGGATAGGCTGGCAATTCTTGTTAGTTTAATTGCTGTTGTCTATGGCTATATGTATTGGCATAAACGCAAAAAAGATAAAGACGATGAACATTCATGATTTAACAAATGTAACTAACATAATAGTTTTAATCAGCATATACCATTAATATAGTGTATATAAG
>JAAYAE010000282.1 GCA_012719555.1 Acholeplasmataceae bacterium
TTATATAAATGTATATTTGCTGATAAGCAGGGATGTGAAAATATGGCCGTTCCACAAACGACGACGAACTTGAAAAGTGCCAATGGTTTGGCGCTATTCTTTCGTGAAGTAAAAAATGAAATGAAAAAGGTGACATGGCCAACCAAACAAGAGCTATTGGCGTATACCATAGTTGTTATTTTGGCCACATGCTTTGTTGCTTTCTTAATTTGGATTATTGACGGTGTTTTCAGTCAGTTATTCCGCTTGTTGATGGGAGTGTAGTTGCTGATGGAAGAACAGAAACATTGGTATGTTATCCACACTTATTCCGGATATGAGAACAAAGTAACCGCAAACCTTGAGCGCAAGATTCATTCTTTGGGGATGGAAGACGAAATTTTTCAAGTTCTCGTTCCCATGCAGAATGAGATTGAGGTCAAGGATGACAAAAAAAGAGTCATAGCCCGTAAAGTTTTCCCGGGTTATGTACTAGTGGAAATGATTGTCAATGATCGCTCATGGTACGCTGTCCGTAATACCCCAGGTGTTACTGGATTCGTTGGATCAGGCACAAAACCAATCCCCCTTTCCAAAGGGGAAGTAGAACGCATTTTAGGCGCTCTGCCACAAGATGGTGAAGAAACGCCTGTTGTCCGCCATAAATGCAATTTCGGCTTACAACAGACTGTTAGACTTACAGGTTCCGGTTTTGCCGGCTGTTTGGGAACAGTTGCAGAGATTAACGAAGAACGTGGAAAAATGAAAGTTTTGGTTGATATGTGCGGACGTGAAACTCCTGTTGAAGTTGATTTTACGCAAGTGGAAGAAGTTAAATAATTAAGGAGGTGTGAATAATGCCGAAAAAAGTTATAAAAATGGTGAAATTACAAGTCCCAGCAGGCAAAGCTACGCCAGCTCCTCCAGTAGGACCGGCTCTTGGTCAAGCAGGGGTTAACATTATGGCTTTTGTTAAGGATTTCAATGAACGTACTGCTCAACAGGCAGGTCTTATTATTCCAGTAGAAATTACTGTGTTTGAAGATCGTTCATTTACTTTTGTAACAAAAACTCCGCCGGCCGCTGTCCTTTTGAAAAAGGCTGCAGGTCTTGCAAAAGCTTCAGGCGAACCTAATAAGAAAAAAGTTGCTAAGCTGAAACGTGATCAAGTTCGCGAAATAGCCGTTAGCAAGATGGAAGATCTTAATGCTACTGATGTTGAAGCTGCAACGCGCATGATTGAAGGTACAGCTCGCAGCATGGGTATCGTTGTCGAAGATTAGTTTCAAGTAAGTTTGGTGGGAGGCGCAGAGCCGTTAGACCACAAGGAGGATTATATTATGGCAAAAAAAGTAGGCAAGAAATATCAAGATGCTGCTAAATTAGTGGACGCAAGTAAGTTGTATGCGCCTAAGGAAGCAGTAGAATTAGTAAAGAAAACTTCCGTAACTAAATTTGATAGTACTGTTGAAGTTTCTGTACGTTTAGGTGTAGATCCTAAATATGCTGATCAACAAGTACGTGGAGCTTTGGTCCTTCCACACGGAACAGGTAAGTCTAAGAGTGTATTGGTATTTGCTAAAGGCGCGAAAGTTGCTGAAGCAGAAGCTGCCGGTGCAGATTATGTTGGCTCTGATGAACTTGTGGATAAAATCAAAGGTGGCTGGACTGATTTTGATGTCTGTGTTGCAACCCCTGACATGATGGGCGTTGTTGGCCGCTTGGGTAAAATTTTGGGACCTAAAGGATTAATGCCTAATCCTAAGGTTGGAACAGTTACGATGGATTTAACCCGTGCTGTTAACGAAATAAAGGCTGGTAAGATTGAATACCGTACAGATAAGTCCGGTAATGTTCAAACTTCAATTGGTAAAGCGTCTTTCAGTGATGAACAATTGCTTGGCAATTATCTGACACTTATTGAAACTTTGATCAAAGTAAAGCCATCCGGTGCTAAAGGCCAATATATTAAGAGGGTTACCTTGTCCACGACTATGGGACCTGGTGTGCATATTGATATCCTAAAGGCTGCAAGCGATAAATAATCCTGATTTTTTAGGTTTATTTTATAAAATTTCATAGAAAATGACCGTCGGACCGTAGACAGCAGGAGCACTAATGCGTAAAGATTAAATCGCCTGCCTAGGTCGGAGAAGTATAATTATACGACCTCCGGCTGTGTGCCGAGAGGTCTTTTCAATTAATTGAAAAAAAGTCAAGGAGGTGTAGAAATGCATAGTATCAGACCCGAAAAAGCTAGTAAAGTTGCCGAACTTAAAGAGATATTGACTGGTGCTAAATGTACTGTTTTAGTAAACTATTGCGGCTTAACCGTAGCAGACGATACTAAACTTAGAAGCTCTATGCGTGCTGCTAATATTAAGTACGTCGTTGTTAAAAACACATTACTTCGTATTGCCGCTAAAGAAGTTGGTATTGAAGGAATGGATTCCTATTTAGAGCATAATACAGCTATTGCTGTAGCTCCTGAGGATCCTGTTGCTGTTGCTAAAATTATCAATGATTTTGCTAAAGTACATCAGGCTTTGGAAATCAAAGCAGGGGTTCTTGATGGTAAAATGATTACTGTTGACGAAATTAAAGCTTTGGCTGCATTGCCTTCTCGCGAAGTTCTGTTGTCCAAAATGCTTGGCAGTATGCAAGCTCCTATTTCTGGATTGGTCAACGTATTACAAGGAACTATACGCAATTTTGTGTATGTTTTGGAAGCAGTTCGTAAAGAAAAAGAATCTGCATAAGAGAACGAGAAAATTAATTTGGGTGTAACCCTAAAAAAAAATTGGAGGTATTTTATTATGAATAAAGAACAAATTATGGAAGCAATTGAAGCTATGAGCGTGTTGGAATTATCTGAATTAGTAAAAGCTTTGGAAGAAAAATTTGGTGTTTCTGCTGCAGCTCCTATGGCTGTTGCCGCTGCTCCTGTTGCTGGTGCTGCCGCTGCTGAAGAACAAACTGAGTTTGATGTTGTTTTGACTGCTGCTGGTGCAAGCAAAATCAATGTAATTAAAATCGTTCGTGAAGTAACTGGCCTTGGTTTGAAAGAAGCTAAAGCTATAGTTGATGAAGCTCCTAAAGCTGTTAAAGAAAAAATCAGCAAAGCTGATGCTGATGCTTTGAAAGCTAAACTTGAAGAAGCTGGCGCATCTGTAGAAGTAAAATAATAATTGCATAGATAAGGCTCTCAGTTTTGAGGGCCTTTTCTTTTTCTATTTTGACTATTGACTTTTTTATCTACTAGTGATAAAATGGCTTACTACAATGATTTATAATATAATTTCACAGAGACACGAGGGTTCAGTGGTTGGACATCGCGTTTCCGCTCACGTAGAGGAGATGGAGCACGATATGAAGACATGGACAAACAGGCGGGACTTTAAAAGATTTTTTTTGAGGATCCCGCTTTTTTTGCTTATTGTCGTGCTTTTAGAACCAAAAATAATTTTATAAGGAGTGAGGGAATACATGTTTAGACCGGTTCCAACTGGTGACAGAATTCGATATAGCTATGCTCGAATTAACGAAGTACTGCAAATGCCACATTTAATTGATATCCAAAGGAAATCTTATGAGTGGTTCATAAGAGAAGGCCTTGGTGAAATTTTTAAGGATATTTCTCCTATTAAAGACTTTACCGAAAACTTAGAACTTTCTTTTGAGGGGTTTACTTTAGGTGACCCAAAGTATGATGTTGAGACTTGCAAAGAGCGTGCCGCTAGTTATTCTGCCCCTTTAAATGTCGATGTTCGCTTGTTGTATAAAGAGACAGGCGAAATTAAAGAGTCTAAAGTATTTATGGGCGATTTTCCGCTAATGACTACTACGGGTACTTTTGTTATTAATGGTGCCGAGCGTGTTATTGTTAGCCAATTAGTAAGAAGTCCAGGAGTTTATTACAGCGCCGCAATGGATCCAATCGGCAAGAAAATTTATGGTACAACGGTTATTCCTAATCGTGGTGCTTGGATTGAATTTGAAACGGATTTAAATGATATTATCTATGCTCGTGTTGATAGAACCAGAAAATTACCGGCAACTGCTCTTTTACGCGTCATGGGTCTTCCGACCAATGATGATATTTTGGCATGTTTTGGTGCGCACCCTTGTTTGTTAGCCACATTGGCCAAGGATATTACTCATAATGAAGAAGAAGCTTTATTGGAAATTTACAAAAAATTACGACCGGGTGAGCCAGCTAATCTGGAGAATGCCCAGCAACTTATAAAAAATACCTTTTCAGATTCAAGACGTTATGATTTAGCAAACGTTGGTCGCTATAAAGTAAACAAGAAAATGAATTGGCGCAGAAGACTTTTTGGCAAAGAGTTGATGGAACCTATTTGTCAAAGAGACGAAGATGGTCAAAAAGGTCATGTAATCATTAAAGCAGGAACTATTATTGATGATGCTGCTATTGAAAAGATTGAAACTAGCGGGGTTTTTAAAGATCCAGGCTATGATTTTGCTATTGTAAAACATATGGATTCCCCGGAAAAAGTACTTTTTACAACTGATATAGGTGAGAAAGTACGCGTCATTACTCCAGATGATGTGGTTGTGGCCTTTGGTTATTTGTTAAATCTTATGGATGGTATGGGTGCACCTGATGATATTGATCATTTGGGTAATCGTCGTGTTCGTAGTGTTGGAGAACTTTTACAAAATCAATTCCGTATAGGTTTAGCTCGTATGGAACGTGTAGTAAAAGAGCGAATGACTATTCAAGATGTAGAAGTTATTACACCACAGGCATTAATTAACATTAGACCTGTCGTAGCATCTATTAAAGAGTTTTTTGGGTCAAGTCAGTTATCACAATTTATGGATCAAAACAATCCATTAGCTGAATTAACCCATAAGCGCCGCTTATCCGCATTGGGGCCCGGTGGTTTATCTCGTGAGCGCGCAGGTTATGAAGTTCGCGACGTACATCATTCCCATTATGGTCGTATGTGTCCTATTGAAACCCCAGAAGGACCAAACATTGGATTAATTGGTTCTTTATCTACATTTGCCGTTATTAATCGCTTTGGTTTTATGGAAACTCCTTATCGCAAAGTTGATAAAAAGCATAGAAAAGTAACTGATGAAATCGTCTATCTAACTGCTGATGAGGAAGATAATTACATTATCGCTCAGGCTAATGAACCTTTAGATGATGATGGATTTTTCTTGGAGGAACGTGTTACTGCCCGTGATAAAGACGCAGTGCTTTCTATTCCTCCGGAACAAGCAGATTTTATGGATGTATCGCCTAAACAGGTTGTATCTATTGCTACAGCCCTTATACCATTCTTGGAAAACGATGATGCTAACCGTGCTTTAATGGGCGCCAATATGCAACGTCAGGCTGTTCCACTATTAAGCACACAGGCTCCTGTCGTAGGAACTGGTATGGAATACAAAGTTGCTGTTGACTCAGGAGTTTGTATTTTGGCAAAAAATTCAGGAATAGTCACTAGCGTTACAGGTGACCATATTGTTGTTAAGACCAAAAAAGGCGATTATGATGAATACAATGTTTTAAAATTCAAACGGTCTAACCAAGGTACTTGTGTAAATCAGAGACCAATTGTCTATAAAGGTGACAAGGTTGTTAAAAATCAGGTATTAGCAGATGGCCCGGCAACGGATCATGGTGAATTATCTTTGGGTCACAACGTGGTAGTAGCTTATATGCCATGGGAAGGTTACAACTATGAGGATGCGGTCCTTTTAAGCGAAGATTTGGTCAAAGCTGATGTTTTCACCTCTATCCACATTGAAGAATATGATTGTGATGCTCGTGACACTAAGCTAGGCGCGGAAGAAATTACACGAGATATCCCTAATGTTTCTGAAGAAGCTTTAAAAGATTTGGATGAAGGCGGTATTATTCGCATAGGGGCGGAAGTTCGTCCTGGCGATATTTTAGTTGGTAAGGTAACTCCTAAGGGAGAAACAGAACTATCGGCTGAAGAACGCTTAATCAGAGCAATATTTGCAGAAAAAGCCAGGGAAGTTCGTGATAGTTCTTTACGTGTTCCTCATGGTGAATCAGGTATTATTGTCAGTGTTAAGATATTTACCCGTGACAACGGGGATGAACTGCCACCTGGTGTTAATGAACAGGTACGTGTGCATATTGCCCAGAAACGTAAAATTTCCGAGGGTGATAAAATGGCAGGCCGTCATGGTAACAAAGGTGTTGTTTCCCGTATTTTGCCACGTGAGGATATGCCGTTCTTGCCTAATGGCGAACCGGTGCAGATTGTTTTGAACCCGTTGGGCGTACCATCACGTATGAATATTGGTCAGATTCTGGAAGCACATTTAGGCTGGGCAGCTTGTGCCTTGGGTATGAAGATTGACGCAGGCGATAAGAACATTGTTAAAGAACTAATGGAAGCCGGCTATGATACAAAAAAATACGGTATTCCTGAAACAGTTAATCATGCTGTTCCTATGGCAGTTCCGGTTTTTGATGGTGCACATGAACAGGATATGAATAGAACATTGGCTTTATCCGGGATTGATCCTAGTGGTAAGACTGTTTTGTATGATGGTCGTACCGGTGAGCCATTTGACAATCAAGTAACTGTTGGTTGTGTATATATGTTGAAACTCCATCATCTTGTTGCTGATAAGATTCATGCTCGATCTACCGGTCCGTACTCATTAGTTACTCAACAACCACTGGGTGGTAAAGCTCAGTTTGGTGGTCAGCGGTTTGGTGAGATGGAAGTTTGGGCTTTGGAAGCGTATGGCGCTGCTTATACGTTGCAAGAAATTCTTACTGTTAAATCCGATGATGTGGTTGGCCGTGTTAAAACTTATGAAGCTATTGTTAAGGGTGAAAATATACCTGAACCTGGTGTTCCTGAATCCTTTAAAGTTTTAATCAAGGAAATGCAAAGTATAGGTCTTGATATCAAGGTATTGAATGAAGATGAAGAAGAAATTTCTTTGGAAGACGATGAAGATGACGTAAATATCAACGATGTAGCTCGTGAATTGGATATGGACGTGCAAGGAGAAATACCGGTTGCAATTCCCCCTGAAGTCGAAGAAGACGTTGATAAGAGAACATTTGATGTTATCGCAGATATAGGCAATATGAATCTGGATAATATAGATGGCAAAAATATAGACGATGGAACCGATGACGGCTCCAATGGCGATCTTGAGTAGAAGGGAGTGAGCGATTCTTGTTAGACGTAAACAATTTTGATTCAATGCGTATAGGGTTGGCTTCACCTGAAAAGATCAGAGAATGGTCCTATGGAGAAGTTACAAAACCGGAAACAATTAACTATAGAACTCTTAAACCAGAGAGAGACGGATTATTCTGCGAAAAAATCTTTGGGCCTACGAAAGACTGGGAATGCCACTGTGGAAAATATAAACGTATTCGTTATAAGGGCGTAGTTTGTGATAAATGTGGCGTTGAAGTTACACGTTCAAAAGTTCGTCGCGATCGTATGGGCTCCATTGAATTGGCAGCTCCGGTTTCCCACATTTGGTATTTCAAGGGTATTCCAAGCCGCATGGGCGCTATTTTGGATATTGGACAAAGAGCTTTAGAAAAGGTATTATATTTTGCCAGCTATATAGTTCTTGATCCCGGTGAAACAAATTTATCGAAAAAGCAATTGTTATCAGAAGCAGAATATATAGAAAAACTTGATGAATGTGGCAATACTTTTCGCGTAGGTATTGGCGCGGAAGCTATTAAGGAATTGCTTAAAGAAATAAATGTAGCAGAGCTTGCTGTAGAATTACGCACAAGTTTGAAAACGGAAACCAGCATGCAAAAACGTCGTAATATAGTTAGACGTTTAGATGTATGCGAGGCTTTTCTAAAAAGTGGTAATCATCCTGATTGGATGATATTGGATGTTGTGCCGGTTATTCCGCCTGATTTGCGCCCAATGGTGCAATTAGATGGCGGCAGGTTTGCTACCTCAGACCTAAATGATCTATATCGCCGTGTCATAAATCGTAATAATCGTTTGAAAAGGCTACAAGAATTAAAAGCTCCTGATATCATTGTGCGTAACGAAAAACGTATGTTGCAAGAAGCGGTAGATGCTTTAATTGATAATGGGCGTAGAGGACGTGCCGTAACAGGCCCCGGTAATCGCGCTTTGAAATCTTTATCAGATATGCTTAAAGGTAAACAAGGACGTTTCCGCCAGAACTTACTGGGCAAGCGCGTTGATTATTCAGGGCGTTCTGTTATTGTAGTAGGTGCGGTATTAAAAATGCATCAGTGCGGTTTGCCTAAGGAAATGGCTTTGGAGCTGTTTAAACCGTTTGTAATGAAACGTTTGGTCAGTGATGGTACTGCTAATAATATTAAGAGTGCTAAGCGTATGGTTGAGCGTGCAACAACGGTAGTTTGGGATGTTTTGGAAGATGTAATTAAAGAACATCCGGTATTGCTAAATAGAGCTCCGACTTTGCATAGACTTGGTATTCAGGCTTTTGAACCAATATTGTCTGAAGGCCGTGCCATTAAATTGCATCCACTAGTTTGTACAGCATACAATGCGGATTTTGATGGTGACCAGATGGCTGTCCATCTTCCATTATCTGCAGAAGCACAAGCAGAAGCACGTGTTCTAATGATGTCTGTTAACAATATTCTGGCACCTAAAGATGGTAAACCGGTAGCTGTACCATCACAGGATATGGTTTTAGGATCTTATTATTTAACTATATTTAGAGATGGAGCTAAGGGCGAGGGTATGCGTTTTACTAGCTTCAACGAAGCGCTTTTGGCATATTTCCACAAGGCTGTTGCTTTGCAAGCTAAAGTAAAAGTGTTAGTACCAAATTCTGAAATTTATCCTGAAGCTTCTAATGAGGGTGAAAGCTTAGTAACTACTTCTGCCGGTAATATTATATTTAATGAAGAATTGCCTTTGGAAATGCGTTACTATTCTAAAAATGCTGATGGCAGCTGGCTGTTAGGAAAATTGGCTGACAAAAAAGAATTGGGACGCTTAGTAGCTAAAGCACACAAACTTTATGGCAATTTTGGTACTGCAGAAATTTTGGATAAAGTTAAAAAATTAGGTTATGATAGTGCTTGTAAGGCTGGTATTTCCATTGCGATTTCAGATATTAAAATTCCTAAGGAAAAAGCTGGAATTTTGGCTGCAACTGAAAAAGAAATTGATAAAGTTGAAGTTATGTTCCGCCGTGGTTTGATGTCCTCTGATGAACGTTATCGCAAAGTTATTGGTTTATGGACCAAGACTACAGATGATGTAACTGACGCGCTTATGAAAACGACGTTGGATAAATTTAATCCGGTATATATGATGGCTAATTCCGGTGCTCGTGGTAACACACAACAGATTCGTCAGTTAGCTGGTATGCGCGGGTTGATGGCGGATCCGTCCGGCCGTATTATTGACCGCCCGATTAAAGCAAACTTCCGTGAAGGTTTAACTGTTTTGGAATACTTTATTTCTACACATGGCGCGCGTAAAGGTTTGGCTGATACAGCTTTGCGTACAGCTGACTCAGGTTATTTAACTCGTCGTTTAGTTGATGTTGCGCAAGATGTAATTGTACGTGAAGATGATTGCGATGTTGTGGGTATGGATCTTGTAAAAGAACGTACTCATTATTGCAAAGCTGCTATTGGCGCTAGTCAGACAAAATTACATGAATACATGTTAGGGCGTCAATTAGCCTCTAGTGTAGCTGATACAGAGACAGGCGAGCTTATTGCAGAAGCTGATACTATGATTAGCGAGGACTTATTCAATAAACTTCATGCTGCTAAAGTTTTGGAAGTGCAGTTGTATCCTAAAGACGAAGCAGGCAATGATGAAGTTGAAACTTTGAAGATTAATGTTAGTGATGAAGCTGCAAATCACGTGTTCAGAGAACATATGATGCATCATTTCTTAGATAAACCATTAGCCGAAGATTTGATTAATAAAGACGGAAAAATTTTGGGCAAAGAAGGGGAACCTTTTAGCAAGAAATTAATTAATGCTGTTCTTGCAGATGGTTCTATTCGTGAGTTTAAGGTTCGTAACAACACAATCGAAGGTATTGAAATTGAAGCTATTACTGAAGGTAAGAATAACCAAACTATTATAGAATCTTTACGAGATCGTATAGTTGGACGTAACTTAGCGGAAGATATTCAAGATGATGATGGTAATGTTTTGTATCATATTAATGAATACATTACTGATGAAATTGCTGATGAAATTGCTAAGATTCGTACTAAGGTTAAAATTCGTTCAGTGCTTAATTGCAAATCTCACTTTGGCGTTTGCCGTAAATGCTATGGACGTAATTTAGCTACAGCGAAAAATGTTGATGTAGGTGAAGCTGTTGGTACAATTGCAGCCCAATCAATAGGGGAACCAGGTACGCAGCTTACTATGAGAACATTCCATACGGGTGGCGTTGCAGGTGATGATATAACTCAAGGTTTACCTCGTGTCGAAGAGTTGTTTGAAGCACGTAAGCCTAAACATCCGGGAATGCTAAGTGAGCATGCCGGCACTATTAGTCTACATGAAAAAGAGGGTACACGTTTCATCGTAATTACTACAGCTAGTGGTGAGCAAGAATCTTACCAAGTACCATATGGTTCTAAGTTGCATGTGTTTGAGGGAGATGAGGTTGAAGTGGGTGACCGCTTGACAGAAGGTTCCTTAAATCCTCATGATATTTTGCGCATAAGTGGAGTAAGAGCTACTCAACGTTATTTGGTACAACAAGTATTGGGCGTTTATAAATCTCAAGGTGTTGAAATAAACGATAAGCATATTGAAGTAATGGCTCGTCAAATGATGCGTAAGTATCGTATTGATGAGGCAGGTGACACTACGATGTTACCGGGTGAAATCGTTGATGTGGCACAATTTGAGATTGATAACGAGGAGGCCATTATTGCCGGTAAGGAACCTGCAAAAGGGCATCCTGTTTTGCTTGGTATTACTAAAGCATCATTGGCAACTGACTCTTTCTTGTCCGCCGCATCTTTCCAAGAAACAACGAGGAACTTAACTGATGCTGCTATTAAGGGCAAGGTTGATCCACTTCTTGGTTTGAAAGAAAATGTTATTATCGGAAAATTAATCCCCCCAGGTACCGGCATGAGCAGGTATCGTAACATAAAAATAAAGTATAATAACAAGCCTGTAGTCTGAAAATATAATAATGTTTGTAAATTGCCTGTGCTTATTTAGCACAGGCAATTTTATTTTCAATAAAAAAATAAATATAATAATAAAAAAAATAAA
>JAAYAE010000283.1 GCA_012719555.1 Acholeplasmataceae bacterium
ATACGCAACATCTTAACATAAACTTAACAATTGCATAATATTATCTTAACCTTATTTTGTTATAGTTTACTAAAGTCAAAGGAGGAAATATGGAAAACGCTATAGCAATAAAAAATTTATGCTTGTATTATGGCGAGCATCAGGCTCTGAAGAATATTAATATGGAAATCCCCAAAAATAGAGTAACAGCTTTCATAGGGCCTTCCGGATGTGGTAAATCAACATTTCTTAGGACTTTGAACCGAATGAATGATTTAATAGAAAGTGTACGTATTACAGGGAATGTAAGTGTTGATGGACAAGACATTTACAAACCGAAAACAGATGTTGTTGATTTAAGGAAAAAAGTAGGAATGGTATTTCAACGACCAAATCCTTTTCAAATGAGCATTTATGATAACATTGTTTATGGACCTAAAATACATGGACAAACTAATAAAAAATTGTTAGATGAGCTAGTGGAAAAAAGTTTACAAGGAGCAGCCCTTTGGAATGAGGTTAAGGATAGATTGCATTCTTCTGCTATGGGACTTTCCGGTGGACAGCAGCAAAGATTGTGTATAGCAAGGCTCTTAGCTGTAGAACCGGAGATACTGCTTATGGATGAACCTTGTTCAGCTCTTGACCCGATTTCTACCATGAAAATTGAAGAGTTATTGGGAGAGCTAAAGGAACGTTACACGATAGTTATTGTTACACATAATATGCAACAAGCAGCACGTGCAGCAGATATGACGGCTTTCTTCTTGATGGGTGAGATGGTGGAATGTAACGCTACTAAAATTATATTCACGAACCCAAGAGACAAAAGGACTGAAGACTATATTACGGGGAGGTTTGGATAAATGGATGAAATAAGATCAACCTTTGACCGCGACTTAGCAAATATTCAAAAAGACTTGCTTTTAATGGGACACTTGGTAACAGAGGCTTTACTTAATGCCATTAGGGCCTTTGATACTAAGGATGAAGAATTAGCAGCCAAGGTTATTTTTGGCGACGCTGCTATTGATGAGCTCCAAATTTCTATAGAAGACAGAACTGTGGAACTTATTGCCTTGCAACAACCCATTGCCAAAGACTTAAGAATTTTGTCTACCGCGCTCAAAATGACAACGGATTTAGAACGTATTGGAGATCACGCCAAGAAAATAGCTAAGATTGTCCATCGTATAGGACAGGATCCCTTGTTGACTCCCTTGGCAGAAATACCAAAGATAGCGGGGCTTACCGTAAAGATGATCCAAAATGTTTTAAAGGCCTACGTGAATTTAGATGTACAACTGGCTATGGAAGTTATTGCTACTGACGACCAAGTCGATGATATATGTGATGCTTGCAAGCACGATATTTTGTGCTATATGGTGAAAGATACTAACAATATCCCTCAGGGAACTGCTCTTAACAAAATAGTGCAGAGGTTGGAACGAGTTGGTGATCATGCTACCAACTTAGCAGAATGGGTTGTTTATTTAGTAACAGGTAATAGACTAAAAAAAATGGAGGATGAAAAATGAGAAATTCATTAAAGAAAACAGGTTTGCTTGCAATGGCATTGGTACTTGGTATGAGCATATTTGCAGGTTGTGGTGGTTCACAAGATAAGAAAGCAGCAACAAATACACCTGCTAAGGTAGAGGGGAAAATAACAGCTTCCGGATCTACAGCTCTTTTGCCTCTTTTAAAAGTAGGACAAGAAGAATTCTATAAATTACATGATAAAGTGACCATTAATCTTTCCGGTGGTGGTTCTTTTACCGGACAAAAACAAGTTGCGTCGGGAGCTGTTAACATTGGTAACTCTGATGTTGGTCTTGCTGCTGATTTAAAAGATAAGGGCATTGTCGGACATGATTTAGTAGGAATACCTTTCGTATTTATAGTTAATAAAGATGTTGCCATTGACAATTTAAGCACACAACAATATGTTGATATTATGACAGGAAAAATCACTAATTGGCAAGATGTTGGTGGTAAAGATCAAAAGATTACAATCATTCATCGCGCTAAATCTTCCGGTTCTCGTGCTACTATTGAAACAGTAGTTCTTAAAGGGCAAGAATTCACTAATGACGCTGTAATTCAAGATTCTAATGGTGCAGTTCGTTCCGCAATTGCTACCACACCCGGTGCCATTGGTTATGTTGATGCTGCATACGTTGACGCTAGTGTAAAAGCGCTGAAATTTAATGGTACTGCTTATTCTATACAAGCTGTAAGTGATGGGAAATACCCTGTTTATACAACCGGTAAAATGTTTACAAAAGGTGAAGCAACCGGCGCAGTTAAAGCCTTTATTGACTATGTAACCAGTGCAGAATTCCAAAACAAAAATGTTGAAAGTCAAGGATTTATCCCTATTACTAAATTGCCTAAAAAGTAATAATATAAAAACTTTTAGCAAGAGGAAAGAAAATTATGACAAAATACAATATCAGCAGAATGCGTAATAACAAATTAGTATATGGGCTTTTCATAAGCGCGGCCAGTGTTTTGGGCATAATTATAATTGCCTTGCTTATCTTTGTCAGTCAACAAGGATTGCAGACGTTTAGAGATGTAAACCCCTTAGAATTTTTCTTTTCCTCCAATTGGAGCCCCAGTGAAGGTAGCTTTGGGGCTCTAAGCTTTATTATTGGCAGTTTGGCCGTTACTCTGTTTTCTATTTTGGTTGGAGGTCCATTAGGGGTATTGGGAGCGATTTTTTTGGCTAAATTAGCTCCACGCTGGATGCGTACTATCATGCAGCCTGCTATTAATTTATATATGGCAATCCCCTCTGTTGTTTACGGTTTTATTGGAATAACAGTAATTGTGCCTGCTGTTCGTCACATATTTGGTGTTTCCGGCGGGTTTGGCATATTTACTGCCTCCTTCATTTTAGCGATTATGATTTTACCAACAGTTATTAGTATTTCCGCAGACGCTTTGAGCGCAGTACCGCCAGCACTTGAAGAAGGATCTATAGCTTTGGGTGCTACCTATTGGCAAACGATTTGGCATATTGCCTTACCAACTGCACTTCCCGGCATTATAACCGGAGTCGTTTTGGGCATGGCAAGAGCTATTGGAGAAACTATGGCGGTACAAATGGTTATTGGCAATACACCTCAGATGGCAAAGTCGCTATTTTCTCCAACCAGTACGCTGCCCAGTGAAATTGTTGTAGAAATGGGAAATACACCTTTTGGCTCGGCTTGGGGTAACTCTTTATTCCTTATGGCCCTGGTTCTTCTAATTATTTCCATGCTTATGATTGCTATTGTGCGTAAAATCAGCACTTATAAGGCGGTGAAAATATGAATCCAAGAACCATGGATAAAATCGCTAAAGTTGTTTTATGGGCTGTTGGCTGTTTTCTCATAGCCCTGCTTGTATGTTTTATTGGCTATATGCTCTACAAAGGGTTGCCAATATTATCGTTCCATTTTCTTTTTGGAATGCCTAGTGATATTGCTGCCGGCGGCGGAGTTGGACCTCAACTATTTAATACTTTTTATATTCTGTTCCTTTCAATGGGAGTATCTGGCATTATAGCCATAGGTGCGGCTATTTATCTTTCTGAATATGCAAAAAATACGAGGCTTACCAGATTTATTAGATTATCTACCGAAAGCTTAGCTACGGTACCATCAATTGTTCTTGGCTTGTTTGGCATGGTGGTATTTGTTGATTATTTCGGTATGGGGTTTAGTATTTTAGGCGGCTCCCTAGCTCTTTCCTTACTTAATTTACCACTTCTTGTCCGTATAACAGAAGAGTCCTTAAGGGCTGTTCCGCAAACTTATAGAGAAGCTAGCTTAGCTTTGGGTGCTACTAAATGGCAGACTATTCGAAAGGTTGTGCTGCCCGGTGCGTTTGGTGGTATTATTACAGGTATTATGCTGGCGGGGGGAAGGGCCATTGGTGAAAGTGCTATTCTAATCTTCACTGCAGGAACCACCGTATCAAGGCATATGTGGGATTTTGACGTTTTTGCTGCCGGAGAAACTTTGGCTGTACATTTATGGTATGTTATGGGAATTGGATTGGTGCCGGATAGAATTGATATTGCCAACGGCATTGGGGCACTTTTAATACTCATAGTTTTGATAATCAATCTGTTGTTATTAGCAGTACAAAAAAAGTTTAAGCTGGTATAAAACTAAGTTGTTTAAATG
>JAAYAE010000284.1 GCA_012719555.1 Acholeplasmataceae bacterium
GTCCTATGGAAATAACTGTTGCTAATGATGAACCCATCACGGAGCTTAAGCAATTAATCCCTAGCAGCCATGGGATATATTCCTCTTTCTCATACAACTTTAGTGAACGAATGGCCAGTGGAAATGGGATACCCATAATAAATCCTAAAGGTAACAACATTGCAAAGGCTACTATTAAACGTTTCCACAGCTTAAACTCCAGTAGAGCCTGAAGAAACCCAGGTAAAAAAATGACATACAATATAAGGACTATGCAAAGGCATACAAGTGAGCGGGTAATTGCAATCCATGTTTTATCTGGAGTGATTCTATTGCTGAATAAGCTTCCCAACCCTGCTCCTAATAAAATGGAAGACAAAAGAACTGCAATAGAAATAACAGGCTCACCAAAGAAAAGAATGAACTTTTGCAGAAGCGAGATCTCTACAAGCATAAATCCCATTCCTAAAAATAGTACTGTTAAAATATATGTAGCTATATTTTTTTTAAAGCTTATCTTTGTACTTTTTTCCCTGTATATAACTAATGGAATCAAAATAACAAGCATTAAGATAAGTAAGGAAAGACGCATGACTAAAACCAAAGTTTTTGGAATGCCTTTTTCCAATTTATAGAAAAACGGGTTGTTATCAGTGACCGGGCTGATATCATAACCGTATGATTCGACATCTTTTACAGCTTCGCTAACCGACAATTGACCGGTTTCCATCGATACTAAAAATGAATTTAATAGTTTACCTTTTCCTAACAAAGGAAAATATGTTGACATGGGGTTAAAGCCAAATTCTTCGATTGCTAAATTGTACAGTTTCTCAGATTCTTCTGTTGTTAAAGGTGCTTTTTTTAGCACAAAAACCGGATAGGTGTCTGAACCTAAGACATAAAAATGCTTCATTGCATCCTCCAACTTTAACCCACACTTTTCAAAAACCTTAAGGGAGGTTGTCAATAAACGAAGTATTTCAACATCGTCGTGTGCGATTACTATTAAACTGCCTTGTTATGTCAGGAGAGCAAGATAATCTACAATTGATTCCACCGTAAAGAGGTAATTTTCGGTTAACGAAAGCCCTTCTCTGCTACGATTTGTATTAGTTACAGCCAGACTCAACATAATAATGTCATATTTTGTTTTTTGCCTTTTTACAAAGCTCCTGCCCTCATCAACAATTATCTCGACCCCTTCATAATCGTCATAAATGTTTCCATTATAATTAGAATAGCGTTTAACCAATTTTACTATGTCTTTGTTAACCTCGACTGCTGTTATATTTTCGACACCGCCAAGTTTAGCAACCAAAATATCTCGACCGCCGCCCGGGCCGATAATAAGTGCGTTTTTCTTTTGTTCGGGTGCAAGCGTATAAATAGGAAAATAACCTGTAAAAGACTTCTTTAGATTGATTATATTTGGATCAGATATTGCACCACTGAACTTATACATCGGCATTCCAGCCGTCCCATTTAAATAGATGTCCATCCACCCTATGTGCTCAGGATACTGTATCAAATCTATTCTGCCAAAAGCCCCATAAGTTGTTTCTTTTATTTTCCCATTAAACAAATTGATTGCATCGTAAATTTCCTTGTCGGGATTTGTTGCTATTGAAATTTCAGTTATGGAAGAAGGAGAACTTATTCCTATGATAAATAAGA
>JAAYAE010000285.1 GCA_012719555.1 Acholeplasmataceae bacterium
AGAGTAACAGCCTTTTAATTTTAATTAATAAATCTTTTATTTTTGATAATCGCCGCGATCAATTACTATCTCATAGCCAATTTTTTGCAGGCGCGTCCTAAGACAGTTGATACATTCAGCGGCTTCTTCTCCTGTGCAGATTTTATTGTCGTATAGGGAATATTTGCTGCGTACCATAACAGGAGACAGATTGGGCATGACCACGTTAGCTCCGGCTAAAATTCCTTGTTCACGTCCGCAAGGATCTATGGTCCCCAAGGCAGTTGTAGCAGGAATTAAGGCTTTAGGCAGCATTAGTCGTAACATTGCTATGAGTCTAAGAGTTTGCTGTAAGGTACCGGAATTTTTATCGCGGAAAGGTGTATCATGATGGGGGATGAAGGGCCCTATGCCAATCATTTGCGGTTTAAACTTATTAATTAAGAGCAAATCTTCAATTAGATTATCTGTGGTCTGAAAAGGAGAACCTACCATAAACCCCGTTCCAACCTGATAACCAATTTCTTTCAGGTTTTTCAGACAGTGCAAGCGATTGGCAAGCGAAAGTGTTTCAGGATGGAGAAGCGAGTAGTGGGTGGGGTTAGCAGTTTCATGTCGTAAAAGATAGCGATCAGCTCCGGCAGTAAATAGTGCTTCATAGGATTCTAAGGAGCGCTCACCAATTGACAGGGTAAGTGCGCAATCGGGATGGTTCTTCTTAATGGCAATAATAATATCAGCCAGTACTTCATCAGAAAAAAATGGATCTTCACCACCTTGAAGAACAAAAGTGCGAAAGCCAAGCTCATAACCGTTTGCACAGCAGGATAAGATTTGTTCTTTATTCAGGCGATAACGATTTGCTTTATTGTTGCTGCAACGTATTCCACAGTAATAACAATCATTCTTGCAATAGTTTGTGAATTCTATTAGACCTCGTATGTAAATTTTATTGCCAAATTGCTTAAGGGCTGTGGCCCGAGACGCCGCTAATAAAGCATCATGCAGCTTTTGATCTGGGGTTATTAAAATTTCTTTTAGATTTGAGGCAGAGGCCTCCGCTAAGTTGGAAAATATATTATCATAATTTTCATTTGGCATGTTAGTGTCCTTTCTTTTTAGAAGGTGTCTAAGTAATCAATTTTCTTTAAGTTGCTTTAATACTTTCCAAGCAAAAGGGATTGCCAATAAAAATGAACAAAAATCAGAAATTGGTTGTGTAATTTGGGCACCGAGTAAGCCAAGGGTGTTAGATAGAATAAAAATAAGTGGCAGGAAAAAAAGACCTTGACGGGCGATAGCTAAAATGCTGGCTCCAATAAAGGCTCCGATATTTTGCAACAACATATTGGTAATAATCACAACGCCCATAAAAGGAAGGGAGAGAATTTGTAATCTAAAGGCTTTGATGCCTATGTTTAAAACCTCAGGTTCACCTTCAGAAAAAGCGGCGATGATTTGTGGGGCAAAAACAAAACCTAATATTGCAAAAAATAAAAGAATGACGGTAGATAATTTCAGGCAAAATATATAGGCTTTTTTGACTCTGGCGAAGAGACCGGCCCCATAGTTAAAGCCGCAGACAGGTTGAAAGCCTTGACCAAATCCTAATAGAGCTGCAATGGCGAGGAAGGTAACGCGTTGAACGATTGACATGGCGGCAATGGCCACGTCACCATAGAAACCTAAGATATTATTAAAAACAACAAAAGTTGCACTGGCTAAACCTTGCCTAGCAAAGGAAGGAAAACCGGCACCTATTATTTCACGATAAAAGTGCCAAGAGGGTCTGAAATTGGAGAATTTTATACTCATGGAGGAACTGCGCTGGCAGCAGACTATAAGGGCAACAAAGCTTATAAATTGGCTTATAATAGTTGCTAAAGCCGCTCCGGCAATTCCCATGTGAAAAGTAAAAATAAAAATTGGATCTAATACTATGTTGAGTACAGCACCACCACTAATTCCAATCATGGCAACAGCTGCGTCTCCTTGTAAGCGTAATTGATTGTTTAGAACTAGGGACGTTATCATAAAAGGAACGCCTAAAAGAATGATTTCCATATATTTTTCTGCGTAAGGCAAAATTGTGGGAGTTGAACCTAATAGTATAGCTAAGGGCTCTAGAAAAATTAGACCTAGGAGCGAAAAAAACACACCTACAGCGAAAGCGGAAAAAAATCCCACAGAGGCCATTTTAGCAGCGGCATGTATATCTTTTTTCCCAAGCATACGTGAGATGTAGTTACCGGAACCTTGCCCAAAGAAAAAACCTGTGGCTTGAACAAGAGCCATTAATGAAAATACAACACCCACAGCACCGGTAGCACTAGCATTAATTCTACCCATAAAAAAAGTATCAGCCATATTGTATAAAGAGGTAATCAACATGCTGATAATTGTCGGTATAGCCATAGAACAAACAAGTTTTTCTACAGGGCTTTCGGTCATTTTTCTAAATTTAGCATTTTGTTGAGAATTTTCATCCATATTAGAACACCTATTATTTTTCTTTATAGGATTATTGTATACTAAGAAAATTTGTTTATCAATGGTGTGGTAAATATAACTGAAAATATTATTGCAAAAAATTTGTATTTGCAGCAGCAGTATTTTGGCTGTATATTTAAAGGCAAAACGGACGTAAATTTTTTTTTGTAGACTAAATTATATTTTATGCTTGAAATAAAGATGTAAATACGCTATAATATCGCAGTGAGACAATTTGGAGCGGTACTCAAGTCGGCTGAAGAGGACGGTTTGCTAAATCGTTAGGGGAGTTAAATCCTGCGTGGGTTCGAATCCCACCCGCTCCGCCATTTTCTAAAACTTTATGATACAAATGTGAAAAAGCTCCTTATTTCGTTAATGAAATAGGGAGCTTTTTGGTTCTATACTAAATGTTGGTGTGAGAAATCACTCCAACATTTTTTTGTGCAAAAAATGAACATAAGAGCGAAAAATCCGGCACAATTAAATCGTCGAAGAAATAACGAAAGGATCGTCTACTCTTATATTCACATTATTTTATATCGAAAAATGTCTTAATGTTTCTGTTCCTCCAGCATCCATTTTTCAAAATGACAAATACTGCTATCTGTAGACACAAATTTCTCCACAGCTTTGGAAAAAAGTTCTATGGCATCCCTTTTCGATTGCTGGGTATGACGTAAAGTAAGTTGATAACAAATACGCGGTGGTGGCGGATCCTCCAACGTATAATAAGCATATTCGTCACTGTTTGCTAATAAAACTTGAATAACGCTCATAGGCGCAATAGTCCAATTTTTAGGGCCTCTTAAATAATGTCTTTGCATATTACCGGTATTAATAGTAATTGCGGGTTGCACGGGCATGGACCAATGCCTATTCTGCCACAATTCAAAGTCCTGTCCCCAACGCAAATATACCTCATCCTCCTTAGCCAATTCGGCATTAGACATGTTGTTATGATAAGGACTATCATTACGACATAACAAGTACATTTTCTCTCTGTAAATCGGTTTTGAAATAATATAGGGATAACTTAACTCACTAAATACGTAACCTATATCCAGATTTCTACTTTCCAAAAGTTCATGTATTTCTTTAGAGTGAAAGGTATTAACGCTAAGCCTCACTTCCGGATGCTTCTCCATATGGTCTTGGTAAAGTCGAAGGAAAGTATAGTTATTGACGGCGTCCACGCTACCAATAACTATTGTAACAAAACCCTTGGTTTCTTTCATCTGCATGGTGCTTTTCCATAACTGTACCCATTGCTCAGCTACCGGAATAAAAGATCTCCCCATAGGTGTTAGTTCTACCTGTCGATGTCCCTTTTGCCTAAGCAACAATGAAAAACCCAGTTCTTGCTCTAACAATTGGATGCGGTGACTTGCTGTGCCCTGTGTAATAAAAAGTTTTTCTGCGGCAGTGGATAAGTTGCCGTATTCTAAAATAGCAAGAAACGTACTTATTTCTTCAAAATTCATGACCACGCCTCCTAATATGGTATAAAATATCAATTTAATTAATATTTTATACCAATTTAATTGATTTTACAAATATTGTTTAACGTATTACAA
>JAAYAE010000286.1 GCA_012719555.1 Acholeplasmataceae bacterium
GCCCGGGCAGTCAACATGTGCATAGTGGCGAGTTTTTGTTTCGTATTCAACGTGGGATGTATTAATGGTAATACCACGTTCTCTTTCCTCAGGAGCCTTATCAATCATGTTATAATCCATGAATGTAGCGCCGCCTTGAGCCGCCAACACCTTAGTAATAGCAGCAGTCAATGTGGTCTTGCCGTGATCAACGTGACCGATGGTACCAATATTAGCATGGGGTTTTGTTCTTTGAAATTTTTGTTTAGCCATTTTTATTTCCTCCTAATTTCTTCATTTATTTTATTCTTGCGTTCCCTTTGCTTTGGCAATGATTGCTTCAGCAATGTTTTTCGGAATATCTTCATAGTGATCAACTTCCATGGAGTAATTGCCACGACCTTGAGTCTTGGAACGAAGGTCTGTTGAATAACCAAACATCTCAGAAAGAGGAACAAAAGCATTAATTACTTGAGCTCCGTTTCTAGCTTCCATTCCTTCAATACGTCCACGGCGTGAGTTTAAATCACCAATAACATCACCCATATATTCTTCAGGAACAATAACTTCTACTTTCATATACGGTTCCAAAATTGTCGGATTAGCTCTTAAAGCACCAGCTTTAAAACCCATAGATCCTGCAATTTTAAAGGCCATTTCCGAAGAATCTACTTCATGATAAGAACCATCATAAACAGTAACTCCGATGTCAACCATAGGGAACCCTGAAAGCACGCCATTTTCCATTGCCTCTTTAACACCGGCCTCGATAGGTCCGATATATTCTTTAGGAATAGCACCACCAACGACTTTGTTTTCAAACTTGAACCCTTCGCCGACTTCCAAAGGTGTAAGTTCCAACCAGCAATGACCATATTGGCCCTTACCACCGGACTGACGAACGAATTTTCCTTCGGCTTTGACGGATTTACGAATTGTTTCACGATAAGCAACTTGAGGGTTACCAACCGTGCAACCAACGTTGAATTCACGAAGAAGTCTATCTACGATAATATCCAAATGTAACTCGCCCATACCGGAAATAATAGTTTGAGATGACTCCGGATCTGTGTGAACACGGAACGTAGGATCTTCTTCAGCTAATTTTTGTAAAGCAACGCCCATTTTTTCTTGATCAGCTTTAGTTTTAGGTTCAACTGCTACCGAAATAACAGGTTCAGGGAAAACCATTGATTCAAGAATTATTGGATGTTTTTCATCGCAAAGAGTGTCACCGGTAGTTGTATCTTTCAAGCCAACAGCAGCAGCAATATCACCGCTATAAGCTTCTCCTATTTCCACACGATGATTAGCATGCATCCTTAAAATACGGCCTATGCGTTCTCTCTTGCCCTTTGTGGAATTATACACATAAGAACCAGCAGCTAACACACCGGAATATACTCTGAAGAATGCTAACCTTCCAACAAAAGGATCTGTTGCAATTTTGAATGCCAATGCGGAGAAGGGAAGTTCATCGCTAGAAGCGCGTTCATCTTCTGCACCGGTATCAGGATTGACACCTTTAATTGGAGGAATATCCGTAGGAGCAGGCATATAGGCAACAACTGCGTCAAGCAACGGTTGTACACCTTTGTTCTTATAAGAAGAACCGCAACATACCGGACACATTTTGCAAGCAATTGTTTGCTTACGAATGCCCATGTTTATTTCGTCTTCAGTAAGATCTTCGCCTTCCAAATATTTCATCATTAATTCATCATCGCTTTCAGCTACTGCCTCCAGCAATTTTTGACGATATTCTTGAGCTTTTTCCAGCATGTCTGCAGGAATCTCAATGAATTCTTCGTCTTTACCTAATTGGTCACCGTATACAATTCCGCGCATTTTTATTAAATCAATCATGCCCACAAAAGTATCTTCAAAGCCAATAGGAATTTGAATTGGCACTGCATTAGCGTTTAAGCGCTTGCGCATCATGTCAACTACATTATAAAAATCTGCGCCTGTAATATCCATCTTGTTCACATAAGCCATACGTGGAACATTATATTTATCAGCCTGGCGCCAAACTGTTTCTGATTGAGGTTCAACCCCGCCCTTTGCGCAAAATACCGCAACAGAGCCATCAAGTACACGTAGGGAGCGTTCAACTTCAACTGTGAAATCAACGTGACCCGGTGTATCTATAATATTGATTGTATGTCCCAACCAGTGGCAAGTAGTAGCTGCAGAAGTGATAGTAATACCACGTTCTTGCTCTTGAACCATCCAGTCCATTGTAGCACCACCATCGTGAACTTCACCTATCTTATGAGTCTTACCGGTATAAAACAGGATACGCTCGGTGGTAGTGGTCTTGCCGGCATCAATATGAGCCATGATACCGATATTTCTTGTTTTCTCTAGGGGAAACTCTCTGGCCACTAGTTACTCCTCCTTCACATTCTTGTATTACCAGCGATAGTGTGCAAAAGCTTTATTAGCCTCTGCCATCTTATGAGTGTCTTCACGTTTCTTCACAGCAGCACCGGTGCTGTTAGCAGCATCCATTATTTCACCTGCTACGCGTTCGCACATAGTTTTTTCTCCGCGCAAGCGAGAATAGTTTACCAACCAACGAATACCTAAGGTTGTTTTACGATCAGCTCTTACTTCAATCGGCACTTGGTAGTTAGCACCACCAACACGACGAGCACGTACTTCCAAAATAGGCATTACATTTTTCATAGCAACATCAAATACTTCCAATGGATCTTTGCCGGTTTTAGAACGGACAAGATCAAAAGCATCATATACTATGCGTTCAGCTACACCTTTTTTGCCATCAAGCATAATTTTATTAATAAATCTAGTTAATAATTTTGAACCATACACCGGATCCGGTAGTACGTCTCTTTTAGTCACAGGACCTTTTCTTGGCATGTGTCTTCCTCCTTCGTTAAATATCAATTCATAGTGTTTATTCTAATTATTTCTTTGCACGTTTAGCTCCGTATTTAGAACGGGACTGGTTGCGGTTAGCAACTCCGGCAGCATCAAGCGCACCACGAATGATATGATAACGAACACCCGGAAGATCTTTTACTCTTCCGCCTCTAATAAGAACAACGCTATGTTCTTGTAGATTGTGGCCGATACCTGGAATATACGCTGTAACTTCAATTCCGTTTGTTAAACGAACACGAGCAACCTTACGCAAAGCAGAGTTAGGTTTCTTAGGTGTTGTAGTATAAACTCTTGTACAAACGCCACGCTTTTGGGGTGAATTTTTCAACGCCGGAGCTGTGGATTTTTGACTAAGTACCTCTCTACCTTTACGAACCAACTGGTTTATTGTAGGCATATCGGCACCTCCTTCCCAAATAATTAGATTTAATGATTATAAAAACCCTCCTACGAGTGTAGTAAGGATCCTATCGATCGTTCAGTACCGCAGCCGCTGCTGCTCCAACATGTATACCACAAGCTTTTCCAAGCTCTTGCATAGAAAGTTCTTTTTCGCATGGCACTTTATTTTGCAAACAAGCTTGTACAAGTGAAGCGGTAACATGTTCATCGGCATCAACAGCAATCAAAACCATCTTTGCCTTGCTGTTGGTTATCGCTTTTTGTGTTTGTTTAACGCCAACCACAGTCTTAGCGCCGTTCTTCAGTAATTCAAGAAACATTTCAACACCTCCAAAAAGACACACCTATTCCGAGATACTTGAGTATTGTAACATTCCATACAAAGCGTGTCAAGCACTTTTTATGTTTTTTCCTATCGCTAAAACACCATACCATGCCGTTCTTTGTTTACACGCCACCTAGTGACTCATTGTCAAAACACCAAACGCGTTCGACCAATGTAAAAACCCCTGCATTTAGTGTTTTAAGTTAGACCAATTACTATATATTGCACAATTAGTTAATATTTTCTTATGCTCTGTTTTTCCGATGCCGGCGTAATAAATAAAATACCACGGTCATATTATGCACAACCTACAAAAACTTTGAATTATCTCTAATTTGTATTCAATTCCATAGCTATTTTATATTTTCAATACTGCTATTTCCACCTAAACGCCACAACTCTATATTTTTTATACCGTCTTCTTTAGCCAGACTAATACAATAGTTAATGGTAGTGGCATCAGCAAACCAAGCATAATTAAATACCATATTAGCTAGAATTTTTTGAACAAAGGCCCTGTCAGCTTTTGGTCCCGGAAGCAAAGTATGCGTCCCGTACAAATTATAGAGCATTACTACATATTCAGGTCCTGCAATAAAATGGGTAGTACTAAAAGAAGTTCCAGGTGCCAAAGGTACCCTTAATTTTAGTGCTTGAGCTTGCATCTGCAATAATGAGTATGAGCAGGGGTGTATATTCTAATGCTTTTTAATGGCACCGGATTTAAACCTTCACAATGTTCTCCTCCATATTTTTCAGCATTTTGGGATGAACATATAAATTATTTACAAAACGGTTCTTTACACTAGGAATACTTAACCTCTGAAAACTAATAGAATTAGACTCCAGAGGTTATAACAGGTCATATAAAATTAATATTTTTTAGCTGCTTCGACCATTGGTGGAATGACCTGTTTTTTACGAGACATTACGCCCGGAAGACTAATTATATTTCCCCTTGCAGTTTTACCAAAAGCTTCAGCAATGATGGTTTTTAGCTTACCTGTGAACAACAACTCTGTGCTTTCGGCGATGATGTCAGTAACCATTAACAGACTCATATCATACCCTTCAGTTTTACAGATATTTTTCATACAATTAAGCAGCTCTTCTTTAAGTGCAAGAACTTCCGAAGTATCCATAACGAATATTTGACTAACGATCATGCGATATTCACCAATTTGGAATTCTTTTAAATCATTTTTGGCAATTTCAATTGGGCTCATATCACCAATACCAGAACCAGCTTTCAGAACTGCCATTCCGTGTTTCATCATGTCCACATCAGCAATCTGCGCTAACTTTTCAGAAGTCTCTTTATCAATTGACGTACAAGTTGGTGATTTGAACAATACTGTATCAGAAATTATTGCCGACAATAATAATCCTGCAATATTTGTAGGTATTTCTACATTGCGGCGCCAGTACATATTGGCCACGATAGTTGCTGTGCACCCCACTGGCTCTTGCCGCATAAAAATTGGTTCACCTGTTTGAATTCCACCCAAGCGATGATGATCAATGATTTCAATGATTCTAGCTGCTTCAATACCCTCCACCGCTTGGCTACGTTCGTTATGATCCACTAATATTACTCTTTCACGCTCTGGAACAATCAACTTATCACGGCTAACAACCCCCACCAATTTGTCATTTTCCACAACCGGATAATTGCTAAATTGCGTGGATTCCATGATTTCCTTGATGTCGCTCAACATATCCGTTGGTTTGAAGCTCGTAATATTTTTTTGCATAATCATATTAACCGGAATACATTGATTCACTAATCTAGCACAAGTATAAGTATCATACGGAGATGTAATAACGATTGTTTTTTTCCTTGCAGCCACTGTTAAAACAGCACCTGGTACTTCACCAGAACCAGTAACGACTAAACAAGCGATATTTTGGTTTAAACAAGTAATCATAGCCTCATCATTACGATCACCAACCAGCAAAACA
>JAAYAE010000287.1 GCA_012719555.1 Acholeplasmataceae bacterium
AAAAATAAAAAGCCTTTTAATCCAAAAATGAAAAACGAACACCTTTGTAAAGTGTTCGTTAGAAAAAGTTATGTCTCTTATTGTTTAATATATTGGAATAGTCTAGCATTTTATATGAATCGTTCTACTTACATCCCTTGCTGCAGCTTGCTCATCCATACCCCAAACGACCATTAAATACTTTTTTATAAGCAGATATTTTCTTTGAAGCTCCGATGCCTGATTTTTACCATGAGTAGTCAAATAAATATTTTTTTTCGCATCCATTGTTATAAGTTCTTCACGCATCAAATTTTTTATGGCATTACAAACACTTGCCCTAGCATATCCTAGTGTTTTTGCAATATCAACAGACCGAACTTTTCCCTTAAACTCTTGTAGTTGGTAGATTGTCATAAGATAAGTTTCACATGATTGAGTTAACTTTTTCATACGCCTAATGACCATGGTCTGTTATCAATGATTGGTCTCCCCCAAAAAGGCGTTACTACATTAGCAGGGTTAGGTCGTTCATTTATTAGCGACATATGATATCCTGTTTCATCGCACTTAACAATTATTTCGGCATCTACAGGCTTAAAACCAAATATCCTGTGTTTCAAAAATAGTTTATTTTCGCCGGTGTGAAATATATCCTGGAGCACATTACCACCTAATTGATTTTTACAGAGTCTGAAAGTATGCCAACTACCTGATATTTGTAAATCTGTTCTCAAAAGCTGGCACAAGTAATCAATTAAAACTTTAGGGAAAAGTTTTTTTACTTTTAACGATACTGAAATAAAAGGCTTTTCAATGTTTATTTTCTGCATTTCCATTGTCATATGACGGCTTCCTTTCTTCTTACCGTCTATATACTACCCCACTAATTTAAATTCTATTTATTGTGAATGTAAATGCAGTTTAAACAAGCTCAATATTTTGAGGAATTATAACCTTAAACGTAGTTCCCACATTCTTCTTACTGTCTACATTTATGTAGCCACTATGCATTTGAACAATCTTTTTAACAATGGAAAGTCCAAGCCCGCTGCCTCCCATTTTCCTATTACGTGCTTTATCAGCCATATAAAACCGTTCAAAAATATGTGTTATTTCCTCACTAGTCATACCGATACCCATGTCCGCTATTGTTGTCTCAATTCCGGCTTCATTTTTACTAACGGAAATAGAAATTTTACCGTTTACTTGCGTAAACTTAATACTGTTATTTAGAAGATTAATCCATACCTGACTAAGCAAATCCTGATCAGCCAAAATATCAACCTGTTCACCGCTAAATGCTACCTCTATGTTCTTAGCAGACCACTGAGGTTCAAGCAATAGTATTATCTCTTTTATCTGCCGACTTAAAGAATACTTCTTTGGGTTTAACGCAACAAAAGCTGATTCTAGCGTTGAAAGGCGCAATAAATTTTCGCTCAGTCTTGATAACCTAAGGCTCTCAGACTCAACAATACCAATATAGCGCAACTGCTCTTCCCTGCTTAGACTATCATCTTTTAAGAGTTCAACGAAACCACGTATAGAAGTCAATGGCGACTGTATCTCATGGGAAACGTTTGATACGAAATCTTGACGCATTGTTTCTCTTTCTCCCAATTCAACTGCCATACTATTAATTTTATCAGCAATATCTGATATATGATGCCCCTCATCATGCACGTTATTAACGTCTTTTTTCGTCGCAACTCTAACTTCAAAATCACCTTGGGCAATCCTATCCAATGCTTTTTCAAGTTCATTTATAAACTCATGATAGGAAGATCTGTGTGAGTTTTTATGGTGACTAGACAAGTGATATACCATTCTACACAATAATAGAACAACTATAAAAACAAGCACGCTGAAAAAAGAAAGCATAACCTGCTTTCCAACTTCTTGTCCAGAAATAGCACTGCCATATACAAAAGTCACAATACATGCCGCAATTGTAAAACAAACTGTAAGAAACATAACCCCTGAAAAATATCTCCAAAGTTTCTCTGTATAATGTATCATTTAACCACCTCAAGCCTATAGCCGACTCCCCTTATGGTTGTTATTTTAAATCCATATAAATCTTGCGGAAATCTATCCCTAATCCGTCCGATATGCACATCTAACGTGCGTTCATTACCCTCAAAATCATATCCCCAAATATCTTCTATCAGCCTATCTCTTAGAAAAGTTTTCCCTGGAGCACCTGCAAGCATAAATAACAGCTCAAATTCTTTGCGCGGCAGCGTAACATCCTCGCTTGACG
>JAAYAE010000288.1 GCA_012719555.1 Acholeplasmataceae bacterium
ACATATTATTAGCCGTACGGCGAAATAATTACTAATAAGAATTGAAATATCTTTTTTTCTGACGTATAATTACCGATAGAAATTCATAAGTTTCGTAGCAAAGAGCAAAGAAGCTCCGATAGCATGCCAAGGCATGTCTCGGAGCTTTTTATGTTTTTTCACTTGTTCTCAGGATCCATGAATATTCTTATTGGCAAATTAGAAGCGCCCGGTGGCGAGAAGAATATTTTGCCTGCCGATTTACCCTTGACCCTACCAAAGATCATACTTTCTTTTGGCATCTTGTCGCCAAAATACAAGCGGTCGCTTGGAATGTTTATCCTAGTTGTTTTATCTTCCGTTTGCAGCAAACAAGCACCAGCGAAGGTTCCTCCCCAAGGATTAAAACGAAAAATTGTTTCTCCAGACCCTTTGGTTTTATAAGATAAATCATAGACAACGCCATAATTACCATAATTCACGACCTGTTTACCCGTGGTAGCATCTACTCCTGTAGCATAAGGACTCTTTTTATTGTCTGCCAATGTTATCCCCCATATATCTTTTCGCCCGCTGTCAAAAACATCGGCAAAGGTTATATGATAATCAGCGTTTTTAAATGTGCCTCTTAGCACATACTTTGCATTGTCAGGAGGTAATACATCATAAGCATCTACAGCCGCATTGAAATCTGCACCAACAGGAATCATCATGAAGGAAATTTCTACCGGATGGTTAAATTGGAAATCTACGATCCCCGTAATTATTTCCTGAGGTTTAAATTCCACACCTTTTTTGTTAGTAAGGAACTCATGTTTTCCCCCTAGCTCAATTGCAAACTCATTCTCTTCACTGCCGCTGAAGTAATCTATTTGCGCCTGTTTGCCTGCATCCAGCCAATTAATATTAGGTTTTGATATGCCCCTGTTTCCTACTTTGACCTCAACCGGTCGGATGCCCCTATTTCGTAAAACTACTGCTAATCTTTTATTGCTATCTGTATCATTAACATGGTGGAAGAAAATGCGCACCTTGCCGTTTACTGTGTCGCGGTACATAATACCGCATTTTTTTACCATCTCCGGGCTATCAGAAAACAACAATACAGGTCCATCTTTCGTAACGTTTATCTTTGGTTCTTTATACGCAGGAATTTGTTTTTGCCAATTGCTTAAATTGTCAGCCCCAAAAACCGGGTTCGGCAACAAACAGCTAGCTAGCAAAGCTGTGCTGAAAATTCCTCTAAAAAATTTTTTCAAAACATCTACTCTCCTTTTTTCTATCTTTACCATTCTAGCAACATTTGCAAGCTCTGTCAAAAAACATGTAATATAGTTTACTTTATTAGCAATGGCTTAGAAACTTCTAAATAAGTGCTTGTAAAGAAAAATGACTCCACATATTTGTGGAGTCGCTTTTTTATTTTTGGCTAGCGGCATAATCCTCTAAAAACTTTTTAAGTCCCGCATCAGTTAATTGATGCAAAAACATTTGTCTAAGCACTTTAGTTGGAATAGTGGCAATATCGGCACCGGCAAGCATTACATCATTAACATGATCTATGCCGCGGATACTGGCAGCAATTATTTCCGTAGGCAAAGAATATTGTCTGAATACCTTGACCATATCTTCTACCAATTTCACGCCATTTTCCCCAATATAGTCTAACCTGCCAATAAAAGGGCTAACGTAGTCTGCACCGGCTCTAGCAGCTAACAAGGCCTGTGAAAGGCTAAACACTAGAGTAACATTAGTACGAATACCCTCTGCACTTAGAAGCTTTACAGCCTTTAGTCCCTCTGCGATACATGGTATCTTTACAACGACATTTGAAGATATTTTAGATAATTCTCTAGCTTCAGCGACCATGCCAGAACATTCTACACTAATAACTTCGGCACTAACAGGTCCTTCCACTAATTTAGCTATTTCCGGAATAACCTCAGCCTGGGGACGTCCGGTTTTAGCAATCAAACTAGGATTAGTAGTTACGCCATAAACAATTCCTAAATCCGCAAATTCTTTAATCTCTGCAACGTCAGCTGTATCCATAAAAATTTTCATATTCTACTCCCCTTATTTTATATTTTTGCCACTATTATCTATTGTGCCAATAGCCTTCTGCCTATTAAAATCCAAAATATAAAATTTACTCCTTAATATTTACTTTTTCATCCATGACATTATTAAAAAATTCTAGTGGTACAAATGTTTTTCCATCTACAATCCTTGGTACATTTTCCAACACTATGCGTTCTGTATTTTTCCAATAACCCTTACTACCTATTTGCAGGGTTACTTTTGTTGACTCCTTTTGCAAATCAATACTTTTAGTGAAAGCATTCCAAGTCAATTTATACCCCAAGGCATCTGTTACACTACGCAAGGGTAAATAGGCCAAGCCGTTAATATTGTAGATCTTAGTAGGTTGTGTTTTCACCAGTTCTTTATTGTTCACCAAAATTGTACCAGACATGTCAGTGACGACAACAGCTTCAGCAATATCTCTATTTAACAATATGGCATATGAAGCGTTGAAAGCTGTTGGGAAAGAACCTGTAGTCAAATTATACCACCCCAAAACTTCATCTCCGGGACGAATACTCTTGTAATTTTTCATTGCTTTTTCACTAATATTCATGCTCTTATTGTCATAATAAACCTTTACGAAATCACCATTATCTTCGATTTTTGAGACTCTCATATACTCTATACTGGAATCTCCCTGACCCAGAACTAGCAAAATTGCCTTTGCCTGTGGTGGAATGCTTTTAGTCATGTCAGCCCCATAAAAAGCATATGCATACTCACCAACTTTTATCTTACTGCTATCTACTTTTTGCATGGTTGCATTATCTACGAAATATACCTTACCAAGCAAAGTAAGCTCTACATTGCTAATATTTCCTGTTCCTTGCACAACTAATTTATTTTCTCCTGCTGTAACTATAGTCCCATTGGTATTTAAAACACGAGAATCTTCTGCTGAAACAGGACTCATAGCTGCAACCATAAAACAGCAAATTAATAATAATTTTTTCCACATATTAACATCTCCTGTTTTCTCTATCTTATTTTCTATTCTACAAAAGTTTATACTTCCCTTCTTTTTCGTTATGTGCTAGAGTTAAAATAGTACATATGAAAGGGTGATTAATTTGAAAAAGAATTTTATTGTTTTTATTTTCTCCATATTTTTACTTTGCAGTACTAGTGTTGTTTCTGCCGCTTCTTTTGGCAATTTTACTGCCTCGGATATGAATGGAAACATTGTATCACAAGAAATATTTAGCAAAGCTGATTTAACCATGGTTAACATTTGGGGAACCTTCTGTGGTCCTTGCATTAGAGAGATGCCCATTTTAGCAGAACTTTCCCAAGAATATGCCGACAAGGGCGTACAAATCGTAGGTATTGTCATTGACGCTACCGACAATAACGGTAATGTTCAACAAGAACAAATGACAGCCGCTAATAAGATTTTAGCTAATGCCAATGCGAAGTATTTAAATCTTGTCCCTTCCTATGGAATGCTTAGCAACCAATTGCGAGTGGTTATGGCAATACCTACCACCACTTTTGTTAATAAACAAGGTGAAATCGTGGGCGCTGCTATAGTTGGCAGCAAAGATAAAGAAAGCTGGATAAAAATCATAGACTCCTTAAGATAATTGCTCTATTGAAGTGACAATAAACCATTTTAAGTTAAGACACGCCAAGATTAAGAACTGTTCTAATCTTGGCGTGTCTTGTTTTTTACTTATAAAGCCGGATCTTTTACTCCATTTGCTTTAAAAGCATTTGCACGATCAATACAAGTGCCGCAATTACCACAGGGTGTTTCTCCACCCTCGTAACAGCTCCAAGTATATTTGTATGGGGCACTAAGCTCAAGGCCGGTTTTAACAACTTCAGCCTTATTCATATATAGCAATGGTGCCTTAAGCACGCATAAACCACCGGTACCTTGCTTCACTGCTTCGCTCATGCTGGCAAAAAATTCCACTGTACAATCAGGATATGCTCTGCCTGCCCTGTCATCTGCATGGGCTCCATAATATACCTCTCCTGCTCCTAAAGAAAGCGCTATAGCGCTAGCAATGGAGAGCATAACACCATTTCTAAAGGGGACATAGGTTTCCACAGTCCCTTCTCCGCCTAACTCCTCTAGCTGCTGAGCATAGCTTTCATGTTTAATTTCTTTGTCACTTGTTGCTAACAATGAACAATTACTATACTTAAAAGCACTGGAAATATCGTGTTCATAGTATTTCACCTTATAATAATCCGCTATTTTTTGCGCGCAAAGGCATTCTTTCTCATGTTTTTGCCCATAATGCATATTTAAGGCTATAACGTTATGGGGTCCCAATTTTTTTATAGCCAATGCTAGACAAGTTGTACTATCTATTCCTCCACTTAATAAAACTGCTGCCTTCATGCTATCGCTCCAATCTCTTTTGTGCCTAATATTTATTAAAAGTTCCTATATAGCTCATTATAACACTAATACAGCCAATAGAAAACGCCCACGGCAGCTGCGTGAGCGTTTTTATTGTTTTCCTCTATTTACTTTTTGGAGCCATAACATCAATTACTGCTAGGGCAAATTCACTGCATTTACCCATGTCATCAATACAAATGTATTCACTTTTAGTATAATTTTTGAAATAACCCAGAACAACACCAATGGCTTTAATTCCATGTTCATTAAAGTGATTGCCCTCCATACAGCCACCACCTCTGGCAAGAATACCTTCCACTAATAATTTAGCCCTGGCCTCCTTGAATCTTTTCATGTACACATAATGTAACAAGGCATTGATAACATAAAAATAATTTCATGAATAAAGCAGCCGGATACAGGAAAGATTATGCCCTGTCTCCAGCTGCTAGAATTTTTTTGAATTATAGCGGAATTCTTCCCATTAAAGCGGCAACGAATAAAATCACTAAAGATACTATCCAAGCCCAAATAAAGGTATGTTTCTGATGTTCGCCTAAATCAATTCCAGCCAAACCTACCAAGAGGAAAGTGGCAGGGGTTAAAGGCGACAGTGGGAAACCAAGAGTCATTTGACCACAAATAGCCGCTCTGGCCATGTCAACAGCTTGTAGGCCAACGCCTTCAGCCGCCTGAGACAAAACAGGCAATACGGCAAAATAGAAGCTATCAGGATCAAACAGCAAGCTAAGAGGCATGGATAAAACACCAACCAAGCCAGCAAAATGTGGTGCTAAAGAGTTCGGAATAATAACAACCAAACCTTGGGCCATAGCCTTTAACAAACCAGACCCTTTCATGATACCGGTAAAAATACCAGCCGCAAAAAGCACGCTAGCCATCATCAAAGCACTTTTGGCGTGAGCGTCAACTCTTTCGCTCTGCATTTTAATACTGGGATAATTCACTAGAAGAGCCAAAACTAAAGCAATCATGAAACAACCAGCCGGTGGCAAAATACCGGAAACCAAAGCTGCTACAGTTACAATAATCAAAAGCAGATTAAACCAAAAATATTGTGGCCTACGCAGTACAGCTTCTTCAGGCGACAATGCCTGAATTTCAATGTTTACTGCCTGTAGGGTGACACCCAGTCTTTTCTTTTCCTTTAATCCAAACATAACACAAATGGCAAGACCGGCAAGTAAACCACAAATTTGGGGAATAACCATTGGAGCGTATAACTCCATAAGAGGAACTTCTAAAGCTGTAGCCGCCCTAATAGTAGGGCCACCCCAAGGTACCATGTTCATTGTGCCTGCTGCTAAAGCTACTATTGTAGCCAGTATTCTATTATCCATTTTCATTTTTTGATAAATAGGCAGCATAGCAGGAACTGTGATCAAAAAAGTTGTAGCTCCTGAACCATCCAAATGAGTCAAAATAGTAATAATAAAAGTCCCGATGCAGACCTTCACAGGATCTGCACCCATAATTTTAATAATCTTATTAACGATTCTTTCAAAAGCTCCCACATCACCCATGATAGTGAAGAACAAAACTGCAAAAATAAACATAGCGCCGGTAGCAGCAACACTGGAAATGCCGCTGCTCATAAACTTGCCTAGTTGTCCACCCTTGCCAATAACCAGACAGGCAATAACAGGAACCGTAATCAAAGCTGCCATGGTAGACATTTTTTTACTCATGATCAAAGCCAGAACTGCCACAATTGTTATCAAGCCAACGATTGCTAACATACAACATCCTCCTATTCAAAGTAACTTCAAATAATAGATTGTCCCACATCAATGAGCTTTTAAAACAGCCCTGTTATTTCTTTTCTACTTCTTTCATAAAATAGCTTATATCATCAGCACTCATATGTAATTGTTGCTCTAAAATCTCCTTGGTATCCTTGCCTAGCGTAGGTGCTTTTGTATAAGTAACATGTTCAGCCTCAGTAAATTTAATAGGATTACCGGTAATCTTCATCTTTCCTTCCATAGGATGGTCGATTTCCACAATCATTTCACGCGCTTTAGCAATATGTTCGTCATTAACTACATCAGGAATGGTATTGATAGGTGCACAGGGTATATTATTGGCCCTAAAGAATTTAATAACATCTTTGCCCTTACGTGTCTTAGTCCATCCCGTAACTAATTCATTTAAAACTTTGTTATTTTTCACTCTGTCCCTGTTGAGCTTAAAGCGTTCATCCGCAAACCAATCCGGATGTTCCGTAGCTTTACAGAAATGCTCCCACAAATTATCGTTACCTACTCCAATAACTATCCAACCATCTGATACTTCAAAAGAATCGTAAGGATAAATAAATTCATAGCGATTACCGGCACGTTGTGGTACGCGGCCTTCTACCATATAGATCTCATTGATAGTTTCCATTGCACTAACAGAACAGTCAACCAGCCCAATATCAATCCGTTCACCATGACCACTCTTCTCCCTACCGTGCAAAGCTGCCAAAATACCAATGCAGCAGTTTAAACCACCCAAAACATCACCGATAGCCGTACCTGTTCTAGTAGGAGCAGAATCGGGCCAACCTGTTACGCTCATCATCCCGCTCACCGCTTGAGCAATAACATCATAACCTGGCAACATACGGTCAGGACCTGTTTGACCAAATCCTGAAATAGAAGCCATGATAATTTTGGGATTTATTTTTTTCAACTCGTCATAGCCAAAACCCATCTTATCGATAGTGCCTGGTTTAAAGTTTTCTACGAAAACATCAGCATTCTTAACCATTTCCAACAAAATATTCTGGGCTTTCTTGTCACGCAAATTTAAAACCATGCTCTTTTTATTACGGTTTAAGTTAGCATAATAAGCACTGATGCCGTTTAAAAACGGTGGGTAAGCACGACTATCGTCCCCATGTACAGGAGTCTCAATCTTAATGACCTCTGCCCCCATATCAGCAAGCAGCATTGTACAATAAGGCCCTGACAGAACTCTAGTCAAGTCCAGAATTCTAATACCTTCCAAAGGTTTTGTCATAATCTTCTCACTCCTCATCAGGAATTTCAACTTCAAATCTTAAAAGGGCAGCTTCTAAGCATTTACCAAGAGAGTCAAGGCGCAAGGAACGGGTAGCACCGCCATCTAACGCGTGATGCATTACGAAGTTAAAACCATCTAATTGAGGCAGGTCATAACGAATTACGTCTCCATACACAATATCTTCAAAATGTCTTCTTACGGCTTCAGTAGTCAATTGTTCTTCCATTACCTTGTAATATTTTGGTTCACGGGCGTAAATACAAATATTAGAAGTATCGCTTTTATCTCCACAACGGCCGTGAGCAATTTTTCTTAGTTGTACTTTCATTTTATTTTCCTCCTGTTATTAGGCCTTAGCCAAATTTTCCGTTTCTTATTTAACATCCTCCACATAGGCGGTAAACTTTACAGCATCGCGGGGAATCAAGGTTGGCCATAAAGCAAACACTTCACTTGGTTTAATGCGTCCTCCAAAGAAACAGCCTTGCGCCGGTCCATTCAAATTACTTACCGGTGCAATTTCCGGTGTAAGCTTTAATGCTTCTGCCTTAGTTTCCGTCATAATAGCATAGCGCAGGCAAACCTCATTCAACTCTTCATGCATTTCCGCTGCTAAAGGCCCATGCAAAGAGTTGAGTCCTAAATAATCAATATGAGTCCTAATGGCTTGCAAGTTCTTCATGGCCATCCTCTTATCAAGAATGTCCGCAGCCATCTTAGCTTTCTCCAAGGCATCCGGCCAACTGTAAGGCAGATATGCCACACTGCGATATCCTTCCAAATACCCTACGCACATTTTTAAGCTATCAGGACGCGGATGACCTGTCACACCTTTTACCAACACATGGTCTTTTTCAATACCTTCAAGGGTAATTTTACTAAAATCTGCTACAACATCAGGAGTAATATAGGAAGCAGGATCGTGAATTTCATACATTAACTGTTCTTTAATAGATTGTGTCGTTACCAGCCCACCGGTATTTTTAGTTTTAGTCATAATAAGTTCCCCCGGTTTGCTAACTTCAGCAATAGGATAACCTAGAAATTCCGGGCGAGGTACATTACGCCAATCATAGTCATAGTTACCACCGGTAGCTTGAGCACCACATTCGCACAGATGTCCTGCCAAAATACCGGTAGCTCTGGCATCCCAATCATCAGCCTTCCAACCGAATTCATGAATAAGAGGAGCCTCGAACATAGCAGTATCCGTAGAGCGGCCTAAAATAATAATATCAGCGCCACCTTCCAAGCACTCCAAAATAGGTTCTACACCAAAATAAACATTAGCATTAACCATATTAGGAAGTATGCGGTCAATGTCTTCACCCGTATCCATATGCTGCATAGTAATACCCTGTTCACGAAGCTTAGGAAGAATCTCTCTTACATCATCGCCCAATACATAACCGATTTTAAAGTTCAAGCCACTTTCTTTTATGGCTTGTTTTACAAGCGCTACCGCTTGTTTAACATTCATGCCGCCGGCATTGGTAATAACCTTTGTCCCCTTTTCTTTCAAATCAGGAAGGATTTGTTTGATAACTGTGATAAAATCTCTTGCGTAGCCGGCTTCAGGTCTCCTCTCCTGTTGTCTGCGCATAATAGATAGAGTAAGTTCGGCCAAATAGTCACAGGCAATATAATCAACCTTGTCCTGTTTTGCCATCACTATGGGGGCATCATTTAAATCACCCCAGAAACCCTGTCCACCACCAATTCTGATTGTTTTCATGCTTTTTTCCTTCTTTCCTAAGATTTTTCTTGCTTGGTTTTGTCTAGTACCACGTTATACTATAACATTATACTATGCCTGAAAATTTTGTCAATATTAATGGAATAGACCACCACATTGTGGTTTTATTACGCTATTTTTGCATTTTCAAATATAATTAATATAATAATTTTATGTTATCCGTAACTGCTAAAACGACTGTTAAAAAGTCACTCCTGCTTTCTGCCAATGGATACCCAAAACAATGGCAGAACAGGCAAAAACAGAAAACTAATGAAACATAAATAAGCAAAAAAGTATGGACAAATTTTAGCAAACAAGGTATCATATAAAAACGAGGATACTGTTACATTATGTAATTTTTCCCCGTTTTTTTATATTTAAATGTTAATGTTTCGTTAAATTAATAACAATATGGTTTTTGAGGTCAGAAAGGAGTGTTTTTCTTGACCACTATTAAACAAATATCAGAGATTGCCGGTTTTTCAACAAGTACAGTGTCTATTGTCCTTAGAGGGGCAGCAAAAGAACGTAGTATTCCTCCTGATACTTGCAGAAAGATCAGGGAAGCTGCTGCCAAACTTAATTACCAACCAAACATAGAAGCCCGTTCACTCCGTGATCAATCCAATACCGGTGCCATCACAATTGCTTTTTACTGGGCTCAGGACTTCCGTGCTTCCATGATGATACGTTTTATGGCCGGATTAAACAACCGCCTAGCTGAACTAGGTGAAACCGTTAAACTCATTGTTGTTCCTTATAATCCCGGTGAGTTAGAAAATGATACCAGATTAAACAAACAAAGTTATTATCATGCTGCCATTATTTGCAATGCAGATAATAAAGACATGGCCTTTTTAAATAGCAATAAGCTTTCCATCCCTCTGGTGCTTTATAATCGGCGTAGTCCGTTATACGATCACGTGTATATTGAAAATGAAAAATTGGGTAGATTGGCAGCTGGAGTTTTTGTCAAACACGGGAAAAAACATCCTGCCATCCTTAATGCCCCTATTGCCTTTATGGGTATGAAGCTGCGTTGTGACGGTTTTATTGCAGCCTGGGAAAAACTTGGTATTAGCGTCAGCAATCAATTTACTAATAATAACAATTGTCAATCCGGCTATGATGGCATGAAAAAATTACTTAAAGCCAAAACTCGCCCTGATTGTTTGTTCTGCGCTTCTGACATGGTAGCAATCGGTGCCCTGCGTTGCCTGCACCAAAATAATGTGAAAGTTCCTGAAGATATGGAAATTATCTCTGTAGGTAATGGTTATATTCAGCTGGACGAATACGCTTGGCCAAGTATTGCCACTGTGCTTATTCCCATGGAAGAAATGGCAGGAAAATGTATATCCTTACTTTTAGAAAGAATTAAAAACCCATACGCTCCTTTGCGGGCAGTAAAAAATAAGATTAAATTTATTCCCAGAGAAAGTTGTGGCAAATGATAAGCGCCGCTTTAATCGGCAGTCACTCTCCTAGCAACAAAAGTGCTTTACGAATAAGACCTTTCTTGGTTTTTATTTGTTTGCCGGCAAATGTTGAAGTAACTCAATAATAAAGAATTCATTCGTGAGGATTGTCTTTATAGGCAATCCTCATTTTCTATGCCAGGAACAATATTCTGCTGCTTTAAATATAAAATGCTAACTATCCCTCCAGCTTTGGTCTTCAATCGAAATAGACTTTTTTCGCAAAAAAATAAGAGCACCCGAAAGGGTGCTCTAGACTTTGTGGTGCCGAAGGCCGGACTCGAACCGGCACGCTTGTAGGCGCTTGATTTTGAGTCAAGTGCGTCTGCCAATTCCGCCACTTCGGCATGATGGGAATTGTTCGTGCGAACAATAGATATGATACCATTCATAGGTTATATTGTCAAGATATTTCAGCTATCTTTAGACATTTTATAGTGATAATCTTTTTTCCAAGAATCTGGCCAATAAAATTCCAAAAAAAGCGGTTAGTAACTGTGGCCAGCTCATAGCAATTAGGATAAATTTTGCCATGGGTGTATTTACAGCAAAAATATTAAATAGCATCACCGCGCCCAAATACATTGCAGAAGTCTTTGCGATAGGTGCAATTAGAAAAACCGGTTTAACCCACCACTTATTACACAAAATAACCAAAATAAAGTTACCTATAAATACAATGGGAATCAAAAATACTAGAGGCAGCTGCCCCTGCAAAAACGCTATAATGGGCAAGGCAAGACACATTGCTACAGCCGTAAATAAGCCTGTAAAGCGTGCCGCTAGTACAAGCGCAGCATTTACTACTGTACCAATAAGCAAAGTTGTAATAAGCGTTGGTAACGGCAATATTAAGCGCAATTGCTGCACTATTACGGCCAATGACAAAAGCAGCGCGCCTCTTACTAACATTTTCACTCTATTTTCCATGTTTTACCTATTTCTTAGGACATTCTTTGGCAATAAAATTTTTGAAGGCAGCTTGAATTTTTTTTGTTACAGCGCCAACTTGTTTATTAGCAACAAATTTACGGTCAATCTTGGTGACCGGAACCACTTCATAATGCGGTCCTACTAAAAACACTTCTTCAGCCCCCAAAGCAAAATCCACCGTACAAGCCTTTTCTAATACTTGCATGCCCATATCCGGAACTAAGCGTTCTTTTACCAACCTGCCGGCAATAGTATTATGAATTAAATTATTAGCAGGATGAGTCCAAATAATCTCATCCTTAACAACCATTAGATTTCCTTCTACAGCTTCTGTAATCTTAGTATCCCGCACAAAAAGCGTCTCAAAAGCTTTGCCTACGATGGCTTTTTGCTTGGCAAGAACTTCCGGCAGTCTGTTCAAAGAGTTAATGTCACAACGTTGCCAGCGCTGGTCAGGTTCAGTTATAACGTTTACGCCCTTTTCCTGTACCTCTTGCAAACAAGTTCTATCTTTTTCCACGGCAAACATGGTCAGCTGCGGAACCATCATATCAGGAAAAGCAAGGCCACCATTACCATGTCCACGAGTAACCTGAGTATAAATCTCGCCGTTTTCTAGACCCGTAGCAGCAATTAAGCCTTCATGGAACTCTACCAATTCCTCTACTGTATAAATTCCTGGGATTTTAATACTCATAACAGAAGCAAAGAGCGACTCCATGTGTGGCAATAAGGCAAAGCAGCGTCCATTGTAAACCGGTACCAATTCAAAGACACCATCCCCAAATTGCTGCCCTCTATCGCCAAAGGCAATAACTGCCTTGCTTCTTTCCAGTATTTCCCCATTGACTAAGATTAAATCTTTTATCATATTTCATCCTCCAAAAATATTCCTAGGGGCTTTCCAATATATCCTCCCTGAGAGTATAATATATGTAGTTTGTTATACTTTACTATTATAGCTTAAAACCAGCCTTTTGTTAATCAAAAGCTACAAGGAGGAGATTTTATGACTAATGAAGTTATTAAATTAGCGGTGGATTATGCCAAAGATAATAATATTAAACATATTGTTATCGCGTCTATTACCGGCAATTCTGTGTCGGCTTTAGTTGAAAGTTTTGACGGAGATATTATTTGCGTCACCCATGTTAATGGTTACAAAGTTCCCGGTGAAAATGAATTTCCCGCTGACTTGCGTCAAGAATTGACTTCTAAGGGCGTAAAATTTTTAACTACTACGCATGTACTCTCAGGTGCTGAACGTGGCATCAGCAGCGTTTTTAAAGGTATGTACCCTGTTGAAATAATTGCCCAAACCCTACGGATGTTAGGTGCCGGAACAAAAGTTGGCGTAGAATGCGCAATTATGGCTCTAGATGCAGGATTAGTCCCCTTTAACACGAAGATACTTTCTCTTGGTGGAACAGGTCGCGGCTTAGATACAGCTATCGTTGTTACCCCGGGACATGCACAAAAAGTATTTAGTACCAGAATTCATAAAATCTTAATAAAGCCGGAGCTATGATATTTTGAAAGAACGCAATGTGATTTTTGACAATTTACGTGGCATATGCATGCTCGGCGTTATAGCAATACATACCGGGTCCTACGTTATGGATTCGGCCACTGCCAGTGAACATATTTTTATGCTCTTGGAGGTTTTAAGCCGCTACAGCGTACCGGCTTTTTTCTTCATATCCGGCTATGGTCTTTTTTACACCTATGCTTTGGACAAACCTTTTGCTTATTGGTCATTCATCAAAAAGCGTTTAACTAGTATAGGTGTTCCCTATGTTATCTGGTCGCTGCTTTATTCTGCTGTTTATGGCTTCGCTTACCATGATCCACAAAATTGGAGTTTAGGTGAATTGTTGTTTAAGCTGTTTTTTGGTACTGCTGTCTACCATATTTATTTTCTTGTTATTCTTATGTGGTTTTATATTCTGTTCCCTTTGTGGCGCAAGTTAATGCTGCTTATGGAAAAGTGTAGTTTGAAATTATCTATACCCCTCTTGTTTCTGGCCCAGCTATACTTATACAAATTAAGTGCCCACTTCTGGGGTTATCCTGATTGGATAGTACAAAATTACCTTATTTATAATTTATATCAATACAGATTAAATTATTTTCCCTTCTTTTATCTTTTTATTTTTATGTTAGGTGGAGTAATTGCCCTCCACTACAAAACATTTATTTCGCTCATTCGTAACCATTTCACCTTGATTACCGGTGTGTTTCTACTAAGTGCCAGTGTTAATGCCGCCGTATTTTATCGTCATTTTTACAAATGGAACATGGACTTAGAAGACATTGTTAACACCTTGCAACAGCTTAGCCTATATGGTCTCACCTATACTGTGGCTGCTTTATTTTTCTTTTGTGCTCTTCTGGAAAAATACAAAAACAAGGAATTGTCTTGGCTGCAAAAACTTTCCGAGCGTTCATTTTTAATTTATTTGGTTCACCCCTTCATTATGGATCAGCTCTATACTCTGCTTAAATTCACGGGGGTCCCTTTTACGCTAGTCCCCATGCAGATATTTTATCTAGCAATCGTCATTATCTCATATTTCATAGCAGTGGGAATCCATAAGACTGTTAAAACAATAAAAATTTAAAAAAATGCGCCTAAGGTTATTTTCTACCCTTTGGCGCATTTTTGCTTTTGCTTGTAAAAAATATGGCACATGTATGCATTTTACTTTATATTAATACGTCCGTCGTAAATACTGCCACTGCTTACATCCATGGTAACTTCTTGTCCGTCAGTTAATTTTTCCATAGCCCCCGTGGCACCTACAATAACAGGAACACCACAGTTAATACCAATAATTGCAGCCGAAGAAGTAAAACCACCTTCTTCAGCAATAATTCCCAAGGCTTTGGAGGCATAAGGTGCTATTTCATTTTCTACGGAAGATACGAGCATTATATCTCCCGGTTTGAATTTAACCAAGTCTTCTACTCCGTTAACCTTACAAACTATACCTGTCACAGCATTTTTACCAATACCAACACCATGCACAACTTTAGTTCCCAAATTTATCACCTTAATTAGGTTTGTGCTACCAATTTTTCCTACATTCATGCCTGCGGTAACCACAACCGAATCTCCTTTCATTAGCATTTTTTTCTCTTGAGCTATTCCTAGAGATAATTCAATAAGTTCATCAGTACCATGTGCTTGTACACCTAGCAAAGGCGTAACGCCCCAATACATTTGCATACGTCTAATGCTGGCCTCAACCGGAGATACCGCAATAACAGTTGCCTGAGGGCGGTATTTAGCAATCATGCGAGCCGTATACCCGGACTCCGTAATGGTAAGTATAGCATCTGCCTCTAGTTCTTGCGCAACTTGTACAGTTGCGTGACTAATAGCGTCAGTCATATTTACTTGCGCACCAATACCTTTATTTCGGAAAATCTTAACATAGTCTAAAGCCTCTTCCGTACGTATTGCTATTTTCGCCATAGTCTGTACGGCTTCCAAAGGATACTCTCCGGAGGCAGTCTCACCACTAAGCATAATAACATCGGTTCCGTCAAAAATAGAATTTGCTACGTCACTAGCTTCTGCACGTGTAGCACGATAGTTGCTAATCATACTTTCTAACATTTGAGTAGCTGTAATAACAGGTTTACCTACTTTATTGCATTTGGTAATAATAGCCTTTTGTACCAAAGGCACCTCTTCGTAGGGAATTTCTACGCCTAAATCTCCTCTGGCTACCATAATCCCATCTGCTACTTGCAAAATCTCGTCAATATTATTGACGCCATCTCTACTTTCAATCTTGGCAATAATTCCCATAGTAGAGCCCTTCGCTTCTAATAACTTGCGAATCTGTATAATGTCTTCCTGTGTTTGCACGAAAGAAGCTGCGATATAGTCCATATCATGGTCAATAGCAAAGTTAATATCAGCTTCATCCTGAGGAGATATAAAGGGTAATTTCAGTTTTATGCCGGGCACTGCCACACGTTTACGGGAACTAATCTCGCCACCATGTATTATTTTCGTATGGATTTTAGTGGGCTCCAGCTTAATAACTTCTAAGGTAAGTTTTCCATCATTTAACAGCACTTGATCTCCTACGGAAAGTTCTGCCGGCAAGCCATCATAATTAACAGAGGAAATCTTTTCATCACCCTCTATGTCTTCGGTAGTTAAGCAAAAATCGCTGCCATCAGTTAACTCAACTTTACCGGTTTTGAAAATACCTAAACGCATTTCCGGTCCTTTAGTATCAGCAATAATAGCAACAGGTTTTCCTACTTTTTTTGCGGCCTGGCGGACCATAGCAATCCTTTTTGCCTGTTCACTATGATCACCGTGAGAAAAATTAAAACGTGCCATGTCCATACCGGCTTTTAGCATTTCTGAAAGCAAACCTTCTTTGTCTGTTGTGGGGCCCATAGTACAGATTATCTTAGTTTTTTTCATGACAATCAGCTCCTTAAAATTCTAAAAAGCTGGGCAAAAATGCCCAGCTCTTTAGATATTAGTCATATTATTATAAATAATTTCATAAGCTTCTTCCGCTTCAGAAAAAGGCACACAAAGCTCACTTGTGCTGTTCTTAGCTCCGGAATTGACTTCTTTTACTTCTACCAAAAACCCATTTTGTTCTAGCAATAATTTTGCTCTTTTCATGGATTCTTTATTTTGCGCAATGTAAACTACTTTCCACATTTCTTTGTTTACCCCCGCCTGATTTATGACTCTTTTATAGCACGAATTTTGTCAATAAGCTTAGGCAAAATTACCAAAGCATCACCTACTATACCATAGTGAGCAACTCTAAAAATAGGAGCATTTTCATCTTTATTAATAGCTACAATGATATCAGATTTACTCATACCTGCTAAATGCTGCACAGACCCGGAAATACCAAAAGCAAAATAAATTTTAGGTGTAACCGTTTTGCCGGACTGTCCAACTTGATGAGGATGATCAATCCACCCTTCATCTACTACAGCACGTGAACCACCAACTGCGCCCCCTAAAACATGTGCCAATTCTTCTAACATCTTGAAATTGTCTTGGCACCCCATGCCACGCCCACCGGAACAAATCATTTCCGCCTCATCAATTTTCATCGCCCCTGTGTCAATTACAGGTTTGTTACTAACTAATTGCGTCCTTACAGTTATTTTATTTTTAACTTCATAATTAATCACTTCACCGGTGCGAGTAGCATCAGGTACTGCAGCCTTAAATACTTTAGGCCTTACTGTTCCCATTTGCGGACAACGTTCTTCGCATAAAATTGTCGCTAAAATATTACCACCCAAAGCAGGACGGGTCCAATGCACTATTTTTCCCTCAATGTCCAAAGCTGTACAATCTGCACATAATCCGGTATTCATTCTTGCAGCAATACGCGGAGCTAAATCCCTACCATCGGCAGTAGCGCCTACCAATATAGAACTTGGTTGATATTCTTTTATTAATTCACAGAAAGCATTTGTATAAGCATCTGTATTGTATTGTGCATATTCCTCACCTGTTACCACATATACTACATCGGCACCCGCGGCAATTAATTTTTGCGGAATAGAGTCAGCTTCTTTTGTCAAAAGGACAGCAGCACAAAGTTGGCCTGATTTTTTTGCCAAAATAGCAGTTTCTGCTAATAGTTCATAAACAACGGTTAGCGGCTCACCATTTTCCGTTTCTACAAAGACCCATAAATCTTTTTCTTTGCCTGTAGCCATGCCTAACACGCCAGCCTTATCGGTATCAGACGCTGCTCCATCCCCAAGGCTAATAACGCTTACTGGACATTCATTAATACATGCTCCACAATTAATACAATCCTCTGCTTTAACATCTGCCTTACCATCAGCCATATACAGTGCGCCTACCGGACAAATGCTTAAACAAGTCTCACAACCAATACAATTATCGTTATCAATAGTTACTGACATTTACTCACACCTCATCTGGCAATTATCTTTGCCTCTAATAGTTTTTCGACCAATTTGTCAACTGCCACTTGTGGATCTTCCTCATTAAAAATTTCACTTCTAATTTCAGGAACCGGTGGCGTGAATACTGTTATTACCTTGGTGGGTGACCCGTTTAATCCAATAATATTGACATCTAAATTCATATCTGCCGCAGACCAGACCGGTATTTCCATTTTTCTTGCCTTCATTTTACCTTTAATACTGGCAAAACGCGGTTCTTTTTCACTGCGTGCTACCGTAATCAAGGCAGGTAAAGGAATGGCTATTGTCTGCGCGGTTGTTTCGTTGTCTCTATTCACCAAAACTTTTGCACCGTCAACAACTATCTTGGTAGCTCCTGTTACTTGAGGTAAATGTAAATGCTCTGCCATTTCAGGACCTACTTGTGCTGTATCACCATCAATAGCTTGCTTACCACAAAGAATCAAATCAAAATCTCCCACGTGTTTAACAGCAGCAACCATGGCGTGACTGGTAGCTAAAGTATCAGAACCGGCAAAAGCTCTGTCGCTAATTAGCGCAACTTCATCTGCCCCCATAGAAATAGCGTCTTTTAAAATCTCTTTGGCTTGAGGCGGCCCCATAGTCAGAACCGTAACTTTAGCGCCCATAGAATCTTTTAACTCTAAAGCTGCCTCCAAAGCGTATTTATCATAAGGGTTCATTATACTTTGGACCCCGTCTCTAATCAAAGTATTAGTTACCGGATCAATACGTATTTCTGCTGTATCCGGAACTTGTTTTACACATACAATTATGTTCATAAATATCCTCCTTATTGTTCCCTCTAAATTAAAAACCCTTCCGGTTGCAAAAAATGCAATTACCTCACCGCAATAGGAGAGATCAATCAGAAGAATATACAGTATATTTTATCATTCAACCGATACAAGTGCAAGTATTTGCCAATTTTGAACTATCTAAGAGTGTTTTCCCCCAAAAGTGCCTTTATTGCTGCTACAAATCCCGGAGACTTAGCCTGAACCCAAAAGCAAGAATCGGCTTTTACAATTTTTCGCGAACCCAGAAGATGTAGATAAACAGGATTCTGTCCCCTAAATTGCGAGAAAATCTTTGCCATTTCTTTTTGTATCTCTGGGGTTTCTTTATCTGCGGCAACGAAAATGCGTACATCTTCAGCCGCTTTTTCTAGTTTCATAATAGTATTAGCAAAAATACGCGGTTCTTCTTCATCTAACTTCAAAATGCCCTGTACTTTTACAATATTTTCTTGGAAGATATTATTGGCATTAGCTACATAACTGCGCGGAAAGGCAATACAAGTTAAGGCCCCGGAAAAATCCTCTAAAGTAAAGGTAGCCATATTATCGCCTGCTTTTGTGGCACGTATCTTATTTTCAGCTATAATACCGCCTACTGTGACTCGTTGTTCTTCACTAAACCCACCTTGGTCCAAATCTTTTATAGGTGTTAATTTATTTAATGCGCTACGGAATTCATCTAGAGGATGTCCAGTTACATAAAACCCAATAAGTTCTTTTTCCAACCGCAATATTTCATCCTTAGGTAATTCTGCTACATTTGGCAATTCAATGGAATTTATCTCTTCAAATTCTTCTTCACCAAAAAGGCCTAATTGACCGCTTATGCGGTCTTTTTGTCTACTGGCAGCCAACTCCAAGGCTCTTTCCATAACAGCCAAAAGTTGTGAACGTTTTGCGCCAAAGCTATCCATAGAACCACTTTTTATAAGATTTTCCACTACCCGCTTATTTACTTTACTAGAATCAATTCTCTGGGTGAAATCAAGAAAATCTTTATATGGTCCGTTTTTTGTCCGTTCCTCTAATATGCTATTAACTGCGCTATCCCCTACGCTCTTAATTCCGGCCATACCAAACCTAATAGCCTTACCATCAACGGCAAAATTAGATTCGCTGGCATTAACGTCAGGCGGCAAAACTTGAATTTCCATGCCGCGACAAATATTTATATACCAACTAACTTTATCTGCATTACCAATAATACTATTTAAAAAAGCCGCCATATATTCCACAGGATAGTTAGCCTTTAAATAGGCTGTCTGATACGCTACAAGTGCGTAGGCAGCAGAGTGAGATTTATTGAAGCCATAGCCGGCAAAATGTTGTAACAAAGCAAATACTTCTTCAGCCAAACTTCTGTCGATATTATGATTAGCTTTTGCCCCAGCAATAAATTTTTCTCTCATGCTATCTAGTTCTTTTGCTTTTTTCTTGCCCATGGCCCTACGCAAAATATCTGCTTCACCTAACGAAAACCCACCTAGGACAGAAGTAATCTGCATAACTTGTTCTTGGTACAAAATAACACCATAAGTATCGGCTATTACCGGTTCTAGTAACGGATGCAGCGCCTTAGCTGTGCGTTGTCCGTGCCTGCCTTTAATAAAGTCAGTGGCCATACCGCTGCCCAAAGGTCCTGGGCGGTACAATGCGACCAAAGGTATTAAGTCCACAAATCCCTCCGGAGCTAAATCACGCATTAATTGTGTCATTCCATCTGATTCCATCTGAAAAACTGCCGCCGTATCTCCACGGCAAAGCATAGCACAAGTTGCTTTATCCTCTAAGTTTAAGTGGTCAACATCTACATCAATGTTGCGATTTTTTTTGAGCATTTTAACTGCATCATCAATCACAGTCAAGGTCCTAAGACCCAATAAGTCCATCTTTAACAAACCCAATGATTCCGCTCTATCTTTGTCATATTGGGTACAAACATATTCATGCTCATCATCGGAACTAGAAGTGATTTGCAAGGGAACGTAATTTGTTAATTCCTCTGGTGTAATAACAACACCGGCAGCATGGGTAGAAGTATGCCTAGGCATACCTTCTACTTTTTGTGCAAAGTCTAGCATTTTAGCTACGGTCTCATCCTCTGCACAAAGTGCTCTTAGCTCTTTGCTATTCTTTAAGGCCTCTTTCAAAGTTGTTCCCGGTACATTGGGAATCATTTTATTTACTTGATTAACAGTAGATAAAGGGACGTCTAATGCACGTCCTACATCTTTTACGGCCGCTTTAGCCGCCAGAGTTCCAAAAGTAATAATTTGCGCTACATGACTTTCACCGTATTTTTTAGCCAAGTAGTCCACAACTAAATGTCTTTTTACATAGCAAATATCCGTATCAATATCAGGCATACTAACACGTTCAGGATTTAAAAACCGCTCGAAGATTAAATCATATTTCAAAGGATCAATATTGGTTATTCCTGTTAAATAAGCTACTATACTTCCTGCCGCTGATCCACGGCCCGGTCCTACAGGAATATCATTATTACGACAATAATTAATAAAGTCCCAAACAATAAGAAAATATCCGGGATATCCCATTTGCTCAATAATATCCAGCTCATATTCTAAGCGTTCCAGGGCTTTTTTATCGCCGGCGTCATAACGAGAGGGAAAACCTTCCTCACAAAGTTTACGTAAGTAACCCATAGCAGTCGTGCCTTCAGGCAACGGAAATTTCGGTAACAATAAATGCCCAAATTCTAACTCTAGATTACAACGTTCAGCAATTTTTAGGGTATTATCCAAAGCCTCTTTGTCCTCGGGAAAACGTTCCTCCATTTCTTTTCTGGTCTTCAAATAATACATATCATTATTAAAACGCATACGTTTAGGATCAATATAACGTGCGTTGGTCTGAATACATAACAAAATATCCTGGCCACCGGCATCGTCTCGGCGTACATAATGCAAGTCATTTGTCGCTACCAAACCTATATGATGTTTTGCCGCTAGTTTACGCAGTTGTTCTGACACAATGCGCTCTTCCGGTAAATCATGATTTTGTATTTCCAGAAAATAATGGTCTCTATCAAAAATATCTAAGTACTCCAGCATAACCCGTTCTGCGGTTTCCAATTCTCCCCTTATAATATGGCGAGGAACTTCTCCTGCTACACAAGCACTTAAGCAAATTAATCCCTTGCTGTATTGTCGCAAAACTTCCTTATCAATACGAGGTTTATAATATACGCCTTCAAGCTGCCCTATAGAAACCAATTTCATTAAATTTCTATAGCCTTCATAATTTTCCGCTAACAAAATTAAATGATATTGCTTATCACGAACATTTACTCCTTTATCAAAACGAGAACCTGACGTAATGTATACTTCGCACCCAATAATAGGTTTTATTCCCTGTTTAAGGCATTCCTTATAAAATTCAATAACTCCATACATAACTCCGTGATCAGTAATAGCCAATGCCGGCATACCCAACTCTTTGGCATAGCCAACTAAAGTAGGAATATCGGAAGCCCCATCCAAAAGGCTGTACTTTGTATGTACATGTAAGTGCACGAAACTTTCAGTCATAATAATCTCCTTAATGCCTAACTAAGTACGCAAAAATCCTTTTTATTGCCAAACGGCATAAAATATATCACATCGTTAATTATATCATAATGCATGCATAAAAAAACTACCTGCAATATAAACGCAGGTAGTCATGGTTTAATAGTTTCTGCGACCAGGTCTTTCAACCCCCACAGTATTGGGAACATAAAGTACAAGCTGGGGAGTAACCAATTCAACTTTGGCTCCCACAGTATAACAAACACCAGTTAAATAGTCGGCAACGCGCGTGCTTGATGCCTCATCTAAATCAACATAAGAAATTAAAAGTGTATCACCATTCATAAGAGCATCTGCATACTCTTGCACATCATTAAAATTTCTAGGAGTCCTAATGCGCATATTAAGAGACGGAGTTTCCACTAATACAGGTCCGCTTGTCTCTGTTTCATACGTATCATTAAACAGCCTTGCTGCACTTCTCAGATTCACCATACTCGCCTCCTAACTCATTACTGATATATACGCTCATTATACTCTGAAATATTCCAAAAAGTCAATTGACACCTATGTTTATCAGTCTTTTTTACTGCGAGAACGTTGTCTGCCACGCTCTACTCTATCTAGAATCGTTTTACGCATACGAATGCTCTTAGGTGTAACTTCGACTAACTCATCATCATTAATTTGCTCTAAAGCTTGCTCTAAAGAAAATGTTCTGGGCGGGATCAAATGTACGCTATCATCACTGCCACTGGCACGCATATTACTAACATGCTTTTTCTTACAAGGGTTAATATCCATATCATCTTCACGAGAGTTCTCACCGATGATTTGACCTTCATAAATCTTTTGGTTAGGAACTACAAACATAACGCCGCGTTCTTGACACTTATCAATACCATAAGGAGTAACTTCACCTGTCTCAAAGGCCACCAAAGAACCGCGAGTACGTCCGGGAATATCACCCTTGTAGTCTGCCCAGCCGGCAAAAACGTGATTCATGATGCCATTACCCTTAGTATCTGTCAAAAATTGATTGCGGAAACCGATCAAACCACGAGCAGGAATATTGAATTCCATACGCAAATAGCCAGCCATTTCCGTCATATTTAATAATTCAGCTTTACGTAATCCCAAACCTTCCATAACAGCACCCATAAAATCTTGTGGAACGTCTATGGTCAAAGCTTCCATTGGTTCTTGTAACTTGCCTTCTTCATTTCTATGCATAATTACTTTTGGTTTACCAACCTGTAGTTCAAATCCTTCACGACGCATAGATTCAATCAATACAGATAGATGTAACTCGCCACGACCGGATACCTTAAAAGCATCAGGGGTTTCAGTCTCTTCCAATTTCATACTTACATTAGTTTCCATTTCTTTAAACAAACGGTCACGCAAATGACGGCTTGTAACAAAGGTTCCTTCACGCCCGGCAAAAGCACTGGTGTTAACGGAGAAAACCATGGATAAGGTTGGTTCATCAATTTTAATTCCGTGCAGAATTTCAGGATTTTCTAAATCTGCAATGGTGTCGCCAATTTCAGCATCAGGTAAACCTATTAAGGCGATAATATCACCGGCACCGGCTTCTTGTGCTTCTATACGTTTCAGTCCTTGATAAGAATAAAGACGACCTATTTTGGCTTTTTTGCTGGTTTCTTCATGCATTAAAGTAATATTTTCCCCATTGTGAATGGTACCACGAAGAATACGGCCAACCACAATACGGCCAACATAGTCATCATAGTCAAGTGTATTTACAAGCATCTGCAAGGGTGCTTCCAAATCCACATTAGGAGCAGGAATATTTTCCAATATAACCTTGAACAAAGGTTCCAAGTTGTCGCTAGGGTCATCCATAGCTAGTTTAGCATAACCGCTGCGAGCAGATGCTAAAACTACCGGGAACTCCAATTGCTCATCAGTAGCCTCAAGTTCAATAAATAAATCCAAAACCTCATCAATTACTTCTGTTACACGTTGATCAGGACGGTCAATTTTATTGATAACAACAATTGGTTTCAAATGTTGTTCTAATGCTTTACGCAATACATACTTTGTTTGAGGCATTGGTCCTTCGTAAGCATCAACTAGGAGCAACACACCATCTACCATAGTTAATACACGTTCTACCTCGCCGCCAAAGTCAGCATGACCCGGTGTATCCAAAATATTTATTTTGGTCCCGTTATGCATAACTGCGGTATTCTTAGCCAAAATAGTAATACCACGTTCACGTTCTTGGTCATTAGAATCCATGACCCTTTCTTGTACATATTCATTAGCACGGAAAATGCCGCTTTGTTTTAACATAGCGTCCACTAATGTTGTCTTACCATGGTCAACGTGGGCTATAATGGCGATGTTGCGCAAATCATTTCTAATCATAAAACCGTTTCTCCTCTACAAATAAAATCAAGAAAAGAGGATGCTGTCAAGAAGCATCCTCTTCTACAGTTTGTTTACTGACTAAGTAATTATAGTCTTTTTAGTCTTATGTGTCAATTATATAGGAAAGAAATTATTATTTAAGAACTCCCGGCAGCCAAGTTGCAATTCCCGGGAAAAAGCATAATAGTAAAATTTCGAAGGCCATTACTAGGGCAAAAGGTATTGCGCCCCTAACTATTTCTGTCATTTTGCTATTAGGGCTAATTCCTTGCAAAACAAAGAGATTCATACCAACAGGCGGT
>JAAYAE010000289.1 GCA_012719555.1 Acholeplasmataceae bacterium
ATATGGATTATGGCGCATATTATTTTACTATAAGCAGTGTTTTAAGCTGCTGCGGTTTTTTTGCTCTTATGTTAGCGGAAAATGGCTGCATTCCTGTAGATAATCCTGACACCCATTTGGAACTTACGATGATTCATGAATGTATGACACTGGAATATTCAGGCCGCTTTTTGGCTATTATAAATTTGGCCTCTATGTTAAAAAGATTAACCATTATAATTATTTTTTCTCTGATTTTTTTCCCTGTTAATTTACCACTTATAATAAAAATTATGCTCACTGCCGTAGCTATTGCTATGGTTGAAAGTCTGAATAATAAAATGCGATTGTTTAAAGTACGTTTCTACATGACCGGAGCAGGAGTACTTCTGCTGCTTGCCATTGTAGCCCAATAAAGGAGACCATATGGAACAGTTACTTATAGTTTTGCTGCTTGTTGTATTTTTACAAACAAGAATTATGAATTTAAAAAATGCCGTTATGTGCCTTATGGTTCAGTCTACAATTATAGCGGGAGCCTGCCTTATGGTAGGAATGGAGGGAAATGCTGGGTGGCATAGTTTTGTCCCTACAATTTTAACCATAGTTTTTAAAGTTTGTGTCATTCCCTATGCGCTATTTTCAGTAATTAAGAAACTGACTAACGAACAGGAAATAGACTCAGGTATTAATGTAAATTATTCTACAGCTGCTGCTGCATTTTTTGTGGTGCTATCTTATCTGCTTATAGATAAAATGCTGCCAGGCATGGGCAGCAGAGATATTTTAGCATCGTCTATGGTATTAATCATGACAGGTCTTACCCTTATAGTTATGCGCAGCCGTGCTATTATGCAGATAATTGGTCTCATTACTGTGGAAAACGGGATTTATCTTTTCGGCATGGCTATTACAGAAGGACTACCCATGATTATTGAATTGGGAATATTTTTAGATGTGCTTATCGCGGTGGTTATTTTGGTTATTTTAACTAAACGCCTGAACCTTTCATTTATGACTACTGATACTAATGTATTAAGAAAGTTGAAGGGGTGACGTTATGCAACAAATGTTTTATATAATTCTTGGCTTACCGCCGTTTTTCGCTGCCATAGCAATAACAAGATGCCTAAGCAATAATCTGCTTCATTGGCTAAATAGGTTAACAGCTTTAATAGTAACCGGGGCCTTTGTTTATATGACCATGTTATTGCCTCCTAATAGTATATTTAACGATGGAATATTTTATCTTGATGCCTTGAGCATGTGGTTTCTATTTATAGTTGTAACCTTATATTTTATGTCAAGTCTTTTGTCCAAAGGCTACTTGGATAAAGAAGCTACCAGAGGGTATTTAAAAAGAAAAAATACTTTTATTGGTAAATACTACGCATTATTTACAATGTTTGTTTGGACAATGTTTTTGGTTTTAGTTACGAAAAATTTAGGTCTTATGTGGGTTTGTATTGAGGCCACAACATTAGTATCAGCACTGTTTGTTTCTTTTAAACATACCCGGGGCGCCTTGGAAGCTGCTTGGAAATATATTATGGTTTGTACCGTTGGTATTTGTTTGGCTTTGTTGGGAACCATTATTTTGTATTATGCGCAATTGACCGTGTTGGGAGCGGTGAAACCATTAGATTGGTTATGGCTCAAACAAAATGCGGTTTTGTTAAATCCCAATTTGTTGCGAATGTCATTTTTATTTATTATCATTGGCTATGGAACCAAGATAGGACTAGCCCCAATGCATACCTGG
>JAAYAE010000290.1 GCA_012719555.1 Acholeplasmataceae bacterium
GTTCTATACCTCTTTGTTCCGCTTTAACAGGAAGAGTAGCAGGAGACACAACAGGTGGTGCAATAATTTTTAAATTACTGATATGCTCATCAAGAAAATCATTCCTCAATGATGTTATTTTTAATTTTATATTTTCGAAATTTGCACATGCTCTTGCTTCTCGCAAAAAACAAGGTTTTTCCCTGGGAGTTACACCCAAAAAGTTGAAAATTACAGGTACAGGAGAATTTTTGAGCTTGCTTCTACGCAAAGACCGCAAATAACGGTAAGTAGCTGTTGTTAAAACAATAGCATCAACTTCACCATTTTTAGCTTTAGCATAAGCAGCGTTAAACCATTTTATTCTACGGAACTCCCGTTGCAGCATGCGCCAATATTTAGTTAATCTTCCTATATTCTCATAGTTAACTATTGGCCCTCCGGTCATGTACTCAATAGGAACAGCCAAATCAGCGTCCAAGGTACTGTTCTCAGGCAAAAAAAGTACAGGCTCATGTCCTTGGCGCTTGAGTTCATCAATAATTATTTTATCAAATTCCAACTCAAATCCAGCCTGTGTCTTAACTGTTTCCAAAATTGCAATGCGCATATTTGCTTACTCCATTTCCAATAATTTGTAAGTTTTAAAAGCTTGCATTGGAAAGTATACCTGAAAAACTATAAAGCATTTTTGAAGTATAATAAATTCTTACCAACTTTTGACTACTCATTTGATTAGTTTATCCCTTTTCTAATTATATCCAGAACTGTTTTTGGGGAATTATTATAATGGTTATATATGGCAAGGATTTTATTCATTTGTTTATCATTGTTACCTAGTTGATTTTTCATAAACAAGGTGTTTTCCTGCGTGCCTTTAAGTGTCACCAGTTTACAGCTAGGTATTACCAATACAACAGGGATTCTCTGCATAACTTCCATTACTTTTAGCCATAAATCATCAGCCTCCAAGCAAGTTTCTTGCAAATTTTTTTTATTAAAAGTTTCAGAATGCAGACAATGTGGCGGAAATAGCACGCCTGCCCCCGTAGTAGATAAAAGGGACATCAATTCTTTTCCCACCCAATTTTTGTCGTTAATCAATGGCCAAGTGCTGTATGGATTCAATTCATTATTTTCGTCAAAAGTAATAAGTCTTGCCCTCATAGCGGAAACAGCATTGGGATGCAATAAATATGATTCGTATAGTTTTTCTACCAAATCAACATTATATGCAAGGTCATCATCTACCGTTATCACTATATCCTCAGGATAAGCCTGCATGGAGTAGAAATATTTTTTATGTGGTTTTAAGTTATCACAATATTTTATTTCCAGGCCCAGCTGCTGTTGAAGAAAAAGTTTCTCCGGCAATTTTGTACCACTAAATTCTTCTGCATTTAAATAAAGAATTATTTTATCAGGCAACATGGTTTGGTTTAACAATGCATCTACAACAAAGGGTACTACATGTATTCTACTAGGAATAGATGTCAGTGAAATAATAATATGCTTTGGCCGTGGTTCTGAATTCAAACCCCGTACATTATTATCAACTATTTTAAAATATCTTCTTATTCCATATTTTCCGCGCCATAAAAGCCTGCCGGCCATAGCAAAAGGTTTTGCGAAAAACATAATCATCACCCCTGGAAGATTATTACCCCTGCTTTTTTTGCAATACATATAATTTCAAATACTTTAATAGGGTATAGGAAAAATGGTTACAACAAAGTGCTAGTCCTAACCAACCATCTAAAATCCCTAATTTAAATACAGCCATTTGTACAAAACCAAAAAATGCATGCCCATAAGCTATAGGTAACGAGGTTCTCTTTCCTCCGGCATAAGCGTTATCGGCCCAAATTGTAGTATATTGATTAAATTTTTCTGCCCACTGTGCCCAACTCTCATAAGTATAATGTTCAATGTGCCCCGGTAAGACTACAAGTTCTAAATCACATTGTGGCCTCTCATGAACCTTGTTCTTCCACTGAACAGTATCCCTAGGGAAAAGGCGTGCTACCTTGTCCGGTTTTAAGACCCCATGGTTAAATTTTTGACCGAAAGCTACAGATTTTCGTACAAGGGCATACTGTTTTTGTCTATCTGCCTCAACAGCTTGCTTTATAGCTGTAATTAGTTCTTCATTAAGCCGCTCATCAGCATCCAAATATAAAACCCACTTAGCATTAGTTTGGGTTAGCCCGAAATTCCGCTGCGCAGCAAAATCGTTATCCCATGCCCTATACACAACTTTTGCGCCCTGTTCTTCTGCCTGCTTTACTGTAGTATCTGTA
>JAAYAE010000291.1 GCA_012719555.1 Acholeplasmataceae bacterium
ATGCCAATCCCCTGCAAAAAATGTATAAAGTAGTTTTGCCACTTATCAGGCCTTCAGCAATTGCAGTAGGAATTTTCTTTTTTATTAATTCTTGGAATGAATATTTTTGGCCACTTTTAATTTTGCAGGATAAAAATATGTATACGCTGCCCTTAGCGTTACAAATGTTTATTAGTGCTGAAGGCGGAAGTGAGTGGGGCATAGCCATGGCGGTAGCTATGTTAACAAGCTTGTTGCCACTTATTTTGTACTTCATTAGTCAACGATTTATTTTGAATACTTTTATGCAATCAGGAGTGAAAGGATAAAATATGAATAACATTAAATTTAAAAATATTTGTAAAGCTTATGGTGATACTCTTGTGGTAAAAGATTTGAACTTTGAAGTTCAACAGGGAGAACGATTAATCTTACTGGGCCCTTCCGGCTGTGGTAAAACCACAACTCTAAGAATGATAGCTGGGTTGGAATCTATCACAAGTGGTGAATTAGAAGTTGGAGGTAAAGTTGTTAATGAAATGCCTCCTGGGGAACGCAATATCGCCATGGTGTTTCAAAGCTATGCATTATTTCCTCATTTAACAGTGTGGGAAAATATAATTTTTGGTTTGAAAATTCAAAAACTTCCTAGGGTAGAAATAGAAAGACGCACTAAAGAAGTCTTGGAAATGTTGAATTTGACCGGATACGAAGAACATAAACCAAAAGAATTATCCGGGGGACAAAAGCAAAGAGTTGCTTTATGTCGTGCCCTAGTAAAACAGTCACCGTATTTTCTTTTAGATGAACCACTTTCTAATCTGGATGCTCAATTGCGTCAACAAGCACGTACAGAGTTAGTGAAAATACACGAAATATATAAACCTACTATGATTTACGTAACTCATGATCAGGTAGAAGCCATGACGGTGGCTCATAGAATAGCAATTTTAAACAAAGGAGAGTTGCAGCAAATAGGTACACCGAATCAAATTTATCATAACCCAAACAATACTTTTGTAGCTGGCTTTATTGGAACGCCTCCTATGAATTTGCTAAAAGCGCATCTTTTAGATAACAAAATTTTTATTGGCAATGAATGTTTGGTTCTACCTGTTAAATATCAAGCTATAATTGGTGAGCGCAAGACAGTTACGATAGGTATTAGACCGGAACGCTGCATTTTGGAGCACAATCCTATGGTGTCAACTAAGGTTTCTTTTGTGGAGAATTTGGGCAATCAGCGTATTGTAAGATTGCAACTTAAAACAGGGGAAGAAACATGTATAAGTACTAGCGACCACAAGTATTCGCTAGAGCAAACTCGGGGATTTTCTTTCGAATGGGAAAATGCATGCTTTTTTGATACTGTCAGCGGTAAAAATTTAATAGCACCGGAAGAAAGGGGATAAAAAATGAAACTTGCAGTTAGTGATTTGTCTTTTGCGGGATTTAGAAGTAAAGAGCTGATGAAACTACCAATAGAATACGGAGTGGAATTTTTTTATGAATTTGGTAAAAATTATTACTGGGATAAGATTCTGCCACCTATAGCAAAAAAACGTAAAATGTCATGTAGTATGCATGGACCTTGCGCTGGGGTTAATTTAGCAAATACCGAAGATACTGAGTTCATTGGAATATTTCGCAAGGCTTTTGCTTATGCACAGCGTTGTAAGGCAGAGTTTGTAGTAGTGCATACTAATGAGGAATGGACAGGACAGCGTGCTGTAATTCAAGAGCTGGTATTTGAACGGCTTAAAATGCTTGCCGCTTTGGCAGCAGATTATAAGGTTCGTATTTTGGTAGAAAATGTGGGGCTGAAACCCAAGGGAACACTGCTCTTTGATTGGGAAGACTATCAAAAACTTCTAAAAAAACTACCAAGAACAAGAGCGTTATTGGATACAGGTCATGCTAACGTTAACCACTGGGATATTGCGGAATGTATAAATACCTTAAACTCACGACTTTTTGCCATTCATTTACATGATAATAATGGACAGAAAGATCAACATTTAGCTATAGGAGAGGGCAACATTAGCTGGGATGAAATTTTTGCTGCTATTAAGCAATCGGCACCTCAAGCAAGGTTAATCTTTGAATACGCTGATACTACTATGCCAAAATTGCTCAGCAATATAAAAATAGTTGAAAAAAAATATTTGTCCTAATAAACAAAAGGCCCCAGCTACAATTAGAAGTAGCTGGGGCCTTTTTTCAAAGCTAGACTAGCTCAATAAAAACCTAGAGGTTTTTCATTAAGATTAATCATGATATTTTTGGTTTGTGTATAGTGATCCAACATTACCTTGTGAGTTTCGCGACCAATACCGGATTGTTTGTAACCTCCAAAAGGAGCACCGGCAGGGATAGCGTTATAGGTATTAACCCACATTCTACCAGTACGAACGGCACGAGCTACGCGCATAGCGCGATTAATATCTTGAGTCCAAACGGCACCACCTAGGCCATAAACACTATCATTAGCCATGTCGACAACCTCTTCTTCATTTTTAAAAGGAATAACAACGGCAACAGGTCCGAAGATTTCTTCTTGGGCTACGCGCATTTTGTTATTTACATTAGTAATCAGAGTGGGGGCGACAAAATTACCTTTATCCATGCCATTTTCCGTTAAGCGGTAACCACCGCATGCTATAGTAGCACCTTCTTCTTTGGCTATATCTATATAGCCAAGAACTTTTTTAACTTGTGCCGCATAAATTTGTGCACCCATTTGGACCCCATCTTCCCATGGCATGCCAACTTTAACTGCGTTAAAGCGTTTAATTGCTTCCGCTACAAATTTATCGTAGATATCTTCTTGAACAAAAACACGAGAACCGGCACAACATACTTGGCCTTGGTTAAATAAAATGCCTAGTTGTACTCCCTCCATAGCTAGTTCCCAGTTGCAATCTGAGAAGAAGATGTTGGCGGATTTACCACCTAATTCCAAAGTGGCGGGAATCAATTTATCTGCGGCAGCTTTGGCAACCGCTAGCCCAATTTCTGTTGAACCGGTGAAGGCTAGTTTGGCAAAACCGGGATGTTCAAGAATGTAATTGCCACATCTAGATCCTTTGCCGGTCAAAACATTAAAAACACCTGGAGGAAGGATACCGTCAATTAGGCGGGCGAATTCCAATACACTTAAGGATGTTTCACTTGAAGGTTTTAAAACGGTGCAGCAACCGGAAGCTAAAACTGGTGCGAGTTTCCAAGCTGCCATTAGGAATGGGAAGTTCCAAGGAACAATTTGTCCAACGACGCCGATTGGTTCTCTAATAACAATGCTCATAGTATTGTTATCAATCATATTAACTGTTCCCTCTTCTGCGCGTATTGCAGCAGCAAAATAGCGGAAATGATCTGCAGCCATAGGGATATCGATTAAAGTAGTTTCACGAAGAGCTTTGCCATTGTCCATTGTTTCAATCATGGCTAGGCGCTCTGCGTTAGCGTCAATAACGTCAGCAATTTTACATAAAAGAGCAGCCCTCTCGGTTGGGGTTGTGTTTTTCCAAGTAGCCCAAGCTTTCCAAGCATCTTTTACTGTTTGATCAACGTCTTCCGCAGTAGCTTCGGCACAAGTTGATAATTCTTCACCATTTGCAGGGCAGGTAGCTTTAAAAGTAGCACCGTTACTTGCTGGATGCCAAGCACCATTTCTGTATAATTGATATTCTTTTTGCAGTAAATTTTTTTGCACAAAAATCCCCTCGTTTCTTTTATCTGTTTTAATTAGCATACACTATTGCAAAAAAATGTCTACTAGTTAAGACCATTGTAACTCTTTTTGGAGATATGTCAATAAATGTAGGAAAATAAGGTAATTTACAGAGTTTTTGGTGCTTTTTTCTTGACAAAAACAGTAAAGATGTTTACAATATATGAGTATCACTTTGAGGTGATTTCGTTAGCCCCGAAATACCGCAAAGTTTCTCATCACAGGTACATATTTAATTCAATAGGAGGAATAAGGATGAAAACATATATGGCTACACCGTCTACTATAGAACGTAAATGGTTTATAGTTGACGCTGCCGATAAAACTCTAGGTCGTATGGCCGCTGAAGTTGCAAAGGTTCTCCGCGGAAAACACAAACCAACTTTTACACCTAATATGGACACTGGCGATCATGTTATTATTATTAATGCCGAAAAGATACACCTTACAGGCAAGAAATTGGTACAAAAGATTTATTTCCGTCACTCAGGCTATCTTGGTGGTGCTACTTATACCAAAGCTGGAGAATTACTAGCAAAGAACCCTGTGAAAATGGTTGAACTTGCTGTTCGTGGCATGATTCCTAAAAATCGCCTTGGCAGTCAAATTTATACTAAATTGCATGTTTATGCAGGATCTGAACATCCACATGAAGCACAAAAACCAGAAGTTCTGGAAATTGATATCCGTTAATCCGGAGAGGAGGAGCAAATAAATGGCAAAAGTTACTTATGATGCAACCGGTCGTCGTAAAAGTTCTGTTGCACGTGTTCGCCTGGTTCCGGGTGAAGGCAATATTACAATTAACGATCGCGAATTGAACAAATATTTTGGCTTGAAAACCTTGGAATTGATTGTAAGACAACCTCTTGAAGCAACTGAAACATTAGATAAATATGATGTTTTAGCAAATGTTGACGGTGGTGGCATATCATGACAAGCAGGAGCTGTTCGTCATGGTATTGCTCGTGCATTACTGAAAATTGATGAAGAATTCCGTCCTGTTTTTAAAAAAGCTGGTCTTTTAACCCGTGACCCTCGTGAAAAAGAGCGTCGTAAATATGGCTTGAAAAAAGCAAGAAAAGCATCTCAATACAGCAAGAGATAATATTGATTTACAAACCACAAGCACATGCTTGTGGTTTTTTTATTGTAGCACAACCGTGCCCTTTATGCTAAAATAATATGGGACAGACATAGAATGGGAGTTGATATATATATGTTTACAAAAGTTAGAAAGGCAATAATTCCTGCTGCAGGTCTTGGTACCAGATTTTTACCCGCCACAAAGGCCCAGCCAAAGGAAATGCTGCCCATAGTAGATAAACCGACAATACAGTACATAATTGAAGAAGCTATAAATTCAGGCATTGAGAAATTTTTGATAGTAACAGGCCGCAGCAAACGCTCAATTGAAGATCATTTTGATCGTTCCATTGAATTGGAACTAAATTTAGAACAGCATAAAAAAAATGATTTGTTAGAGATGGTTAGAAGAATTTCTGATATAAATTTACATTATATTCGTCAAAAAGAGCCCTTGGGATTAGGCCATGCGGTTTTGTGTGCTAAAGATTTTGTTGGTAAAGAACCATTTGCCGTGCTTTTAGGAGATGACATAGTTGATGCTAAGAAACCATGTTTACAGCAGCTGATTGAAGGCTATAATAAAACAGGAGCGACGGTTTTAGGTGTACAGGAAGTTCCACAAGATAAAGTATCAAGCTACGGTATTATATCACCTATGCGACAATTAGATGCTCGCACATGGGAGGTTGGAGACATGATAGAAAAACCGAGCCAGGCAAAAGCACCATCGCGTTTAGCGGTCCTAGGACGCTATATTATAAGTCCTGATATTTTCGATATATTAGAAAGAACAAAACCTGGGCAAGGTGGAGAAATTCAATTGACAGATGCTCTTCGAGTCTTAGCTAAGCAACAGCAAATGTTAGCATATAATTTCGAAGGACGACGCTATGATGTGGGTGATAAAGAAGGGTTCTTGGAGGCTACAGTTGAGCAGGCTTTAAAGCGGCCGGAGTTGCATGATGCTTTTCTTAGCTACCTCAAAACTATAATAAAATAAACTTTTGTCTTGGGAGTGTATTATGATGTTTAATGGTAGGCTGGAATTGGAATCGGGGTTTGTTTTTGATTATGCAAACATGTTAGGCCGTAGGCGTATCCAAAGTACGGATTTTACTGATATGCAAGATAAAATAACTATGGCTGTGGCAGGAGTTGAGCAAATTAGGACTACTGGTACAAGTGCTGGGCACTATTCTAAGGATGGGACCTTGGAGCATGTCTTTTTTACAAGGCTGCCATTTATAGAAAACAATAATCCTAATACGCAAGATTCCATAGCTAGACTAATTGATTTTGGTAAAGAGGTTTGGAATAGTGCTGATGTGGTGGTTTTTTTCGGTATTGGGGGCTCATATTTGGGCAGCAAAGTGCTTTTTGATGTGCACGCCGGAGCATACTGGAATCAACGAACTAACAAAGAGCGTAAGGGATTTCCACAAGTTTATTTTAGTGGCAATAATGTGGATGCCTGTGAGTACGAGGAATTGCTAGCTGAGATGAAACGGCAGGCTAGTAACAAAAAGTTTGCTCACCAAGGTAAGACTAGTATCATGCTTATACCAATATCGAAGTCCGGCACTACCTTAGAAACAACTACGGCATTTTTATTTTTTTATGAAAGACTAAAAGCTCTAAAGGAATTGTTTAACGTAGATGTAGCAGTAGTCACCAATCTTGATGTGGTGGGTCCGCTGCAAACATTGGCAATGGAAAATAGCTGGCGTACATTTCCCGTACATGAAGGCGTAGGCGGGCGGTTTAGTGTATTTTCGGAACCGGGACTGATTACAGGGGCAATTATTGGCCTAGATATTAAAACTTTCTTAGACGGCGCAAAAGATATGGAAAACCAGTGCTTAAGTACTGAAGTAGCAAAGAACCCAGCCCTTTTAAATGCAACATTAAAATATGTCAGCAGTGAAAAATATGGCTGTGACTTAGAAGTTTTTATGCCTTATGCTATGAAATTGAAATCTCTGTCCGAATGGTATGTGCAGCTTTTAGCAGAGTCTTTGGGTAAAAGATTTAATAGACAGGGATGTGAAGTTAATTACGGCCGGACTCCTATTGCGGCTGTGGGTACGTTGGATATGCATGCTCAAACGCAGCAACATCAAGATGGACGGCGAAATAAAGTCATTCAGTTTGTGGAGATTGGGGGTAGTACAGGAACTACGGTAGTTACTAATCCTTTCTCACAAATTTCTGCCTATAGGAAATATCAGGGCTTGGATGTAAATAAAGCCCTCAGGATTGCTCTGGCTGCAAATGCTCAAGCGTTGAACGAGGATAATCGTTTTAATGCCACGTACCACTTACCACAATTGACTCCTTATTATTTGGGTCAACTCATGTACTTTTTGATGCTTAGTGTAGCTTATGAGGGAGAGATGGCTGATGTTGACGCTTATAATCAGCCTGGTGTAGAAACTTATAAAAAAATTATGAATGATATGTTGAAATAAATAAAGGACAGGACTCCAATGTGAAGTGCTGCCCTTTATTTGTTCTTACAGTTTTTGTTACATGCTTAAAACTAATTGTCTTTGCCAACAAGGATTATTGGTTCCTTAGCGGCAGCTGTTGCTTCTGCACTATGAGCATAGCCATATTTGGACATTAAACCTAATATAATATTGCGCCGGCGTTTACAACCCTCAGGATTATCATAGGGATTTAGAGCACTGGGAGCATTTGGCAGTCCGGCTAAGGCAGCACTTTCTGCTAATGATAGCTGTGAAGGCGTCTTGCCAAAGTACGTATATGCAGCTTCTTTTATACCGGTAGCACCGGCACCAAAGTAAGTAGTATTCAAATACATTTCTAAAATATCTTCTTTGCTGTTTTGGCTTTCCACCCAAAGTGCAAAAAAAGCTTCCAAAAGCTTGCGTTCCATAGACTGTTCTGAATCTAAAAGCGTATTTTTTACCAATTGTTGGGTTAAAGTGCTGCCGCCTTGTACGATATCATCAGCCTGGATATTGACCAATAGTGCACGAATAATACCGTCCATATCTATGCCGTGATGTTCATAAAAGCGTTTGTCTTCCACGACTATAAGCGCATTTTGCATATTTTGAGGTATTTCTTTTAGAGGAATCCAATTTTTAGCACCAATTTTGCTTTGAGCAGTTTTTTTAATGTTTGAGGCTTCCCAGATTATTCGTAAGGGTTTTGGCCAACTAGTTTGTGCTGGTACAAGGCCTAGCAATGTTTTTTTGCTAGCAGCTTGTTCTGTGGGTAAAGAATTTTCTTGAACGATTCCCGTATTTTTGATTGAGTGATCCACCGGTAAGGTAGCCCACCACATGACTAATGCGCTTAGACAGAGCACTAGGCAGATAAACTTTTTCATTGCTACCTCCTTGGAAAGCTTCACATTATGACACTTTTGTCAGCTATGCCGGCGTTAAATGTTGCAAACAAAAACATTAATCTACTTATCTATTCTACTAGAAAATGACTAAAAAAGCCACAACTTAACCAAAGGTATATTCCGCAGTAGGCTGATACAGGGAAAACAGAGTATTTTGAGTAAAAAACTTTTGCTTATTACTTCCAATAGTAGTAAAATTACCTTACATGTTGAAGGCGTATAAACCATATGTTAATGTGCATTTTTATACACTTAATATACATGCGGGCTAAAAACGCTAAAACGTTGCTGACAGCTGATTTAAGGAAAAAAATAATAAAAAAAAGAAAATATTGCAAAAAGTATTGCAATATTATGCAGAAAAGATGTATAATACTGAAATATTATAAGGGGGGGAATAAAATGAAAGCAAGTGTAATAGGAGCGACAGGCTTTGCTGGAGCTGAATTGCTACGTTTATTGGATGGACATCCTGATGTTGAAATAACTAATATTACTTCGGAAAGCAGTACAGGTGAAAATATTGCAGATATATATCCGTATCTATC
>JAAYAE010000292.1 GCA_012719555.1 Acholeplasmataceae bacterium
ATAATAAACTGATTTTCGAACATAGATAAAAAACATTTTTAATTTACAAAATATTACAGAAAAAGTTTACATTGTTGTAGTACAATATATACATTAAATTTTAATAAAATTATCGGAGGGTTTTTAATGAGATTTTTAAAAGCTGCGGGAGGGTTAAAAACCGCGGGAGTTTTTATATTGTTGTTTTTATGTTTAGTTATTTATATGATAAATCCTAGTTTCTTTTCAACTTTGGGTAGTGTTTTGCTTAGTGGTAATATAAAAGAAATTACAAGGTATATTGACTCCTTTGGGAATGCCGCTATGTTGTTTAGCTTTTTACTGGTAGTAATTGCTAATATGTTGGGGTTTTTACCGGCTATTTTATTTTCAACAGCAAATGTCATGCTTTTTGGTATTATTCCCGGGATTATACTTTCTTGGCTTGCAGAGGTAGTTGGCGCAACTGTAGCCTTCTTACTCATGCGCACATTTTTTCGTTCATCAGCTGAAAAACTTATTGCGAGAAATTCATGCCTTACTAAAATTGACAATTCAAGCAACGCAAATGGTTTCCAAGCCATGCTTATTGCCAGAGCTATTCCCTATATACCCTCAGGTGTTTTGAATGCGCTAGGGGCCATAAGTAAAATAAGTTTAAGAGATTATGTTCTGGCAACATTACTTGGAAAGCTTCCATCTACAGTTGTGGAAGCGATGATGGGGCGTTATGCATTAACTATACATACTAATTCATTACGTGCTGCATTTATTATTGTTACAATAGGCCTAGTTTATGGTGCTATTAGATTCTATAAGCGAAACAAGGCTAAGAATGAAAATACCTTTTCCCAGCTACCGTGATTTTTATTACAACAATGTGAATATTCCTAGCTAGGAAAAATTTTAGTGTTGGCAAAAATGAGATAGTTTTACATTTTCAATATTGTACACCAGTGTTTTTTAAACTGGTGTAATTTTTATTTGTAGGGCCATAAATAGTTTCCTCTGTGATATATGTATAAAAATTAATGACAAATAGTGTTTTAGCCTATGCACAAATAATAAACACAGTTGTGTGCTACAATGATTAAAAGAGGTAAATGGAAAGAAAAAATGTATCTTTAATGAGTTTTGGTAAATTGCTTACGATGCGATGGGCAACAAAATATATTTGGGTAAAAAATCAAATAAGTATTAGTAGAGACCGGCGAATTTTGAAATAAACTAGACGAATAGTTTTGGAAGGGGGAATTAAATGAACTTAAGTACATTTTTTAACCACGATATTCTGGTCTGGGTAATACTACCAATACTTATATTTCTTGGTGGTTTAGCCTACGTTAGTATTGGAACCTTGCGAATAATTTTTGTTGCTAGGGGGAAAAGACTGTTATCAACGCTTCTTGGTTTCCTGGAAGTATCTATATGGCTGATTGCGATTAGTCAGATTATGAGTAATGTAAGTAATATAGCTGCTTATATAGCTTATGCAGCAGGATTTGCTGTTGGTAACTACGTTGGAATAATAATTGAAGAAAAAATGGCGTTAGGTATGCTGGAAGTTAGAATCATTCTTACAGAAAATGACGATTTATTAAAAAATAGCTTGTCCGATGCAGGATTTGGCGTAACGACAGTGGATGGCAAAAGCAATCGTGGTCATGTCACCTTAATCTTTACTGTTGTTAGACGTAAAAATCTTGCAAGAGTAATAAAGATTATAAACGAATGTCATTCTAAAGCATTTTATTCAGTAGCAGACGCTCGCAGTGTGGTGGCAGGAGTTATACCTAAACTAAGCTGAAAATAAATGAAGTGAATTATTTTGTTTAAAAAGCTTAAGCTAAGAAAATAGTATTATTAATACAAGCGAAAACCGGTAGCTTTTTTGTATATATATACTAAGCAATTTGACAATGTTTATTGGCAAACTGCTTTATTTGTGGTGGGTTAAGTAACAATCATTATTGCTTTTACTCTAAA
>JAAYAE010000293.1 GCA_012719555.1 Acholeplasmataceae bacterium
AAATAATAAATAATATTATTTCTTGTGAATATATTATTATAGATAATGGTATTGGCATGAGTAAAGAATTTCAAGAAAATTTATTCGAGCCTTTTTCGCAGGAGTATTGCGCTAAGTCAAATATAAACCAAGGCACAGGTCTTGGAATGTCCATAGCCAAGAATTTAGTAGAGCTTATGGGCGGCACTCTTAGGGTTAAAAGTGAACTTGGCAAAGGGACTGAAATATGCATCAACCTAGATTTAGAAATCGCTACGGAAGCAGTAAAAAGTGTAAATTCGCATAAATATGAAGATAATCTAGCTTTTTTGCAAGGGAAAAAAGTCTTGTTGGTGGAAGACCATCCAATTAACGCTGAAATCGCCAAAAAACTTTTGAATAAAAAGGGGGTTATAATTATTTGTGCTGAAAACGGGCAGATAGCTTTAGATAGATTTATGGGTTATGAAGAAGGGTACTTTGATGCCATCTTAATGGATATTAGAATGCCAATTATGGATGGGCTTGAAGCAACGAAAGCTCTTCGCGCTTTGGATAGAAAAGACGCCAAAAAAATACCTATAATCGCTATGACGGCCAATGCATTTGATGAAGATAGGCAGGCTACGCTGGAAGTGGGTATGGTAGCTCATATAGCAAAACCTATTGATCCACAGGAATTATGGAGCGTACTTATAAATAACATTGAACCCTAAAGATATAAGTCGCTTATCTTTTTTTAAACAAGGAAAAAAGATCTGTGGGTTGTTGTGACATCAGTTGATAGGTGGGCGTGATTTCTAAAACTTTTTTTCGTGCTTCTTCTAAATCATGAAAAACATTCCATTTTGCTACAACTTGGTCATGCCCGGCAAGTCTTAATAAGTAGGAAGGGTGAAACGTGGCAATACAGTCAAAGCCTTGAGCACTTTTGAACCACTGGCCACGAGCACGAGTTATGCGTAATTCAGGACTGCCAAGATAGTGTAGAGCCACGCTGCCCAAAGCAACAATGACTGTGGGTTTAATTATGGATAATTCTTTTTCTAGCCATAGCTGTGCGCACTGTTTTCCTTCTTCTATGGTAGGAGTTCGGTTGCCTTTAGGTCGACATTTAATAATATTGGTTGTTAACACTCTGTCACGCGTCATTTTTGCAGCCCAAAGGGCTTTGTCCAAAAGTTGACCGGAAGGACCAATTAAAGGACAACCATAATTATCCTCCACTCCACCGGGACCTTCTCCAATAAACACTATGGGACTATCTGCATTGCCGAACCAACCTACGGGGGCAATGGCATCTTTTCGTAATGGGCAAGCATTGCAATTTAGTAGTTGTGCAGCTAGTGCCTGTAATTCTTCTGATTTCATAGCTAAAAATCACCTCACCGTAATAATTATACAACTTTTTTATTAAATTAGTGTTTCAATAAATTTTACTTGAGAAATGTACTCGCTCAGAAAGACACTTGACAATGCTACAGAAATAGTATAATCTTTCCCTTAACAGAATTTTACCTTTGTTGAGAGAATGAGAGTATGAGGTTTCAAAGTGTGTTTCTGTAATTTGCAAAGCGATGCTGCTTTACTATGAGGATACTTATAGTATAGCAGCATTATTTTTTTTGGGGGGATTAAAATTTGGATAAAAGTAAGCTTTATGAATTAATTTGTAGTTATAATGATGAAATGCTAGAGCTGTGGAAAAATATGGTAAATATCGACAGCGGTCCGGATGCCCATGAAGGAGTAAAGAAGGTTTCTGATATAGTTGCCGAATTTTTACGTAATATAGGGTTTTTAACTCGCACTATTAATTTCCCTAATGCAGGAAATATGCTCGTTGCGGAGTATGGAGATATGACGAAGCCCTTTGTAATTATTACAGGTCATATGGATACGGTGTTTAATAAAGGGGCAGCAAGTACGCGGGCATTTAAAATTGAAGATGGTAAAGCGTACGGCCCCGGCGTTTTGGATATGAAGGGTGGGATAACCATTGCCTTGTTTGTTCTTAAGGCCTTGCTGTCAATGAATTACAGGAAACATCCTATAAAGATAATTCTTGCCGGAGATGAGGAAATAGGTCATAGCTGCAGTACAGCGCCGCAAGAATTTATAAAAGAAGGAAACGGTGCTTTTGCCGCTTTTAACATGGAAACAGGATTTCCTGATAATGGGTTAGTAGTTGAGCGGAAAGGGATGTATCAATTCATGCTGGAAGTGTTTGGCCGTGGCGCCCATGTAGGTAATGCACCTAAGAATGGGCGAAATGCTATTAAAGAGATTGCAAGCAAGCTGCTTGATATTGAAGCATTAACGGATTGGGACAAAGGAAACACTTTTAATGTAGGGGTAATTGAAGGTGGAACAGTATGCAATTCTGTGGCTGCCTACGCAAAAATTATCTGCGATTTGCGGTTTGTAGATTCCTCTTATTTGCCGGATGTAAAGGCAGCGCTGCAAAAAATAGTAGAGAAACAATATGTGGAAGGTACTAAGACCGTTCTAACAAGTATCGTGGAATTTAGTGCCATGAAACGTTTGGATACGACTATGGAACTTTTTGCACTAGTAAAACGTACGGCACAGGAGGAGGGATTTAGACCTGTAACTGCAAAAGCAGTTGGAGGGGCTTCAGATTCTGCTTATTTAACAAACATAGGCATTCCTACTGTTTGTGCAATGGGTGTTATCGGTGAACATAATCATACTGTGGAAGAATTTGCTATTGTCGATACGATGTTAGAGCGTGCTAAATTATTAGCGGCGGTGTTAGTAAATGTTTAGATAGGCACTACTATAATAAAGGTTACGGTGGGATTTCTTAAAAAAATGTATTGTTGTTAACTTAAGTTCATACAAAAATTTGTCATAGAAAAAGGCACCCCCCAAATTTGGCTAATATTTGGGGGGTGCACTTAAGTTTTGTCTAAAAAAGGGGTAACTTTAATTAGAAGCTACTATTTATTTTTACAAATTACCTATATTTTTTATTCTTTTTACTAGCATATTTGCTAAAATTCCCGTAAATAATCCCGTGGGAATACCAATGG
>JAAYAE010000294.1 GCA_012719555.1 Acholeplasmataceae bacterium
GTTGTTTTAAATAGTATATTGCAGTAAAATAAGAAGATATTATTAGAAAGCATTTGGAGGATTATGTGATGAATGAAAAGTTGGTTTTAGAGAAGATTAAGAATAGTGAAAATGCGGCTTTCGCTTTTTTAGAGCAACTTGTTAATCTTGACTCTGCAGATGATGCCAAAGGCGGTATTGCTGACGTGTGCCACAGTATAGGTGATTTTGCGGCTGCTTTGGGATTTTGCGTGGAGTATATAACGACCCCTGATCAACCTACGCAAGTATTATGTCATAGACCTAATGCCGGTAAGAAAAAAGTCATGTTTATCGGACATGCTGATACAGTATTTCCCAAAGGTACAGTTGCGAAAAGACCCTTTAAAATTGTAGGTGATAAAGCTTATGGCCCAGGAGTTGCGGATATGAAGGGTGGCTTGGTAACAGCTTTGTTTACAATTAAAGGGCTGTTGGAAGCAGGCTGGGATGAGAGCGAATTCACTTTCTTGATTTGTGGTGATGAGGAGCTATCTCATCCACACACTAATGCAGTGGAGAATTTTAAGAAATATGCTCTGGGACAAGATGTTTGTTTTTGCATGGAACCGGGCCGTGAAAATGGTGCAGTTGTTACAGGACGTAAAGGTGCAGCCAGGCCACTGATTAAAGTTAAAGGCATAGCCTCTCATGCGGGTACAGCCCCGGAAAAGGGTATTAGCGCTAATTTGGAATTGGCCTATAAAATTATTGAACTGCATAAGTTAAATAATAAAACAACAGGGACTACTTTTAATGTGGGAGTTATGAAGGGTGGTTTTATGGCCAACATAATTTCTGATTATGCAGAATGTGAAATAGATATTAGGGTTAAAACTATTGCTGAGGCGGAAAAGGCTATTAAGGATGTGCAAAGAATTGTGGAAACAAGCTACGTCCCTGGAACAAGCAGCACAGTTGAGGCTAATAAAATAAGCTTTATGCCCTTTGAAACAACTCCACAGGTTAAGAGTTTATACAATCTCATGAAAAAGGAAGCAAAGCTTTTGGGTCAAGAAGAATTAAAAGAAACTTACTCCGGTGGTTGCTCAGATGTAGCATGGACTGCTATGGTTGGGACGACTTCCCTCTGTGCATGTGGCCCTAAAGGTTTTGGAGCTCATACGGAGGAAGAATATTTTTATACAGCATCATTAGTTGAGAGAATGCAATTACTGGCAATGACAATTATGCACTTACAGCAAATATAGCTTTGCGGCAATGAGAGGTCTAAATATGAAAGAAAAGATATTAAAGTTGTTAACCGAAATGGTTGCCATAAATAGCCGTACAAATACTGAAAACGAGCGGGAAATTGAAGATTATTTGTATGGTGTGCTTTGTGGATTACCCTATTTCAAAGCTCATGGTACACACTTTGGCCAAATAGCATTACCGGGTGATTCTTGCGGAAGACGAATAGTTTATGGGCTGGTAAAAGGCAAGAGCAACAAGACGGTTGTGTTAATGAATCACCATGACGTAGTGGGAACTGAAGTTTATGGAACCTTAGAACCCTATGCTTTTAATATGTCTGAATTAGCGAAGAAACTGCGCACAGAATTATTAGACGAAGATGCTCACAAAGATTTGCTTTCAGGAGAATGGTTGTTTGGACGTGGAAGTTGCGATATGAAAGGCGGTATAGCAGTTCAACTTGCTCTTTTGGAAGACTATTCACAAAACCCCGAGGCAGGCAATTTACTTTTTGTTTCAGTTCCCGATGAAGAATCTTTTTCTGCCGGTATGCGCGGAGCGTTATGGTTATTTGAAGAGTTTGAAAAAGATTGGGATTTGGAGTATAAATTGTTGATTAACTGTGAACCAAATGAGAAAATTGGCCATAAGCAGGTAGTATCTGTTGGTTCTGTAGGGAAACTTTTACCGGTAGTTTTAGTACAGGGTAAGGCGGTGCAAATAGGCAGTTACTATGAGGGTATTAATCCAATTTTGCTATTGTCAGAAATTGTCTGTGCTACTGAAGGTGACGAAAACCTGGTTGAAATATGTGGTAATGAAGCAACAGTGCCACCGGTATGGAATTTTATGCGAGATTTAAAAGATAGTTATGATTTTTCCTTGCCTCAAAGGGCAGTTGGCTATTGTAATATTTTAACTTTTTATAAAACACCGGCGGATATTATGCAGTTATTCCTAGAGAAGTGCCAATTGGTAGTTGATAGAATGCAGCTAGGACGCAAGGACAAAGAAGAGATCAAAATTATGCCATATTCAGAATTGTTTATTTTGGCTCAAAAAAAGAAAGGATTTGCCACTTTTTTTGCGAAATTGCAGCACGATATAGAAGACGTAGTTCATGTACAAGGTAGTGACTATCCTAGTGTTACTATTCAAATGCTGCAGGAAGTTTTAAATTTTGCCAATGTAACTGAACCTGTCATTATAATAGGTTTTGCACCGCCATATTACCCTGCAACAAATAGTGTTAAATTAGCAGGTGCATGTTTTGAAAAAATTATGCAGACAATTAGCAACTCTTTACCGGTTGTTTTTAAACAATACTTTTTAGGTGTATCAGATTGCAGCTATTGTGGAGTAGATAGCCCAATTGCGGGCGATTATTATATCACCAATACGCCCATTTGGGGTTCACTATACTCCTTTGACATAGGGGCATTAAACAGAGTGAAAATACCTTTTGTGCTGTTAGGCCCATGGGGGAAAAGCTTGCATCAACGAACTGAACGGGTGAACATTGTCAGTTTAACTGAGGTTTTGCCACCTGTACTGCAAAATGTTATCAAAGACGTATGGGCTAAAGACATAATATAAGTTTTCACTATATAATATAAAGGAAGAAAATAAATGCTAAACTTTTTTAAGAAAGAAAAAAAATTCCAACTTTTCGCACCGATTAGTGGAAACGTTTGCCCTATTAGTGAGGCAGCTGATCCTGTATTTGCAGAAAAGATAGTAGGAGATGGCGTGTTTATTAATGCTGAAGATACACAAATACTGGCTCCCTGTGCCGGTGAAATAAGCTTTGTCGCAGAAACAAAACACGCTTTTGCCATGACTCTTGATAATGGGGTAGAAGTGCTGGTCCATATAGGCTTAGAAACAGTAGCTTTAAAAGGAGAGGGGTTTACACAACTAGTAACTCAAGGGACTAGGGTGAAGGTCGGTACTCCAATTATTGCCATTGATAGAGATTTTATTTTAAGCAGAGGAGTTTCTTTGTCATCGCCGATTCTTATTACTAATCCTGAAGTTACAAAATCATTAATCGTAGTAACA
>JAAYAE010000295.1 GCA_012719555.1 Acholeplasmataceae bacterium
ATTAAATGTATATGCTTATACTTTCCAGCAATCAAAAATCAAAATACTTTCTCAAAGCATTCACATCGTTGGTAATACCTAATGCTAGCAGCAATTTAATACGTGCTTTTTGTCCTGAGAGTTCTCCTGCCATTATTATATTACAGTCTTTCATGGAATTGGCGCTGCCATCATAACTATAAGCCGGAACCACTCTTCCTGAAGATACCCGTGTAGTTAAAATTACCGGTATTCCTAGTTCTCTAACATACTTTATTCCCGCTTTTACCTTAAGTGGAACATTGCCACAACCAAAAGCTTCGACTACGATTCCTTTTGCAGGTTTTTGTCCTAAACAGGTAAATAAATAATCATCCAACCCAGCAACACATTTAAGTAAATATACATCATCAGCAATTTGTTCCGGTTGGATTTTTTGAATTTTTTCGGGTTTTCTCTTGAACACTACTCTGTCAAAATAAACATGTCCAATTGGTCCCCATCCAGGTGACATAAATGTACTACAAGATGTAGTATGAGTTTTTGCTACTTCAGAAGCCGCGTGAATCTCATCGTTAAATACGAGCATAGCGCCGTGATCTATTGCCTCAGGACATGCTGCTGTTTTTACAGCAGCTAAAATATTTGCCGGTCCATCAGCTCCGGGATCGGAAGCACCACGCATGGCTCCTGTAATACACACTGGTTTATTCGTTGTGCATACCAAATCCAACAAATAAATAGTTTCTTCTTGAGTGTCAGTACCATGAGTAATAACTACACCGGCCACATCATCCTTTGCACAATATTCATCAACCATTTTTGCTAAACCAAACATCATTGCCGGTGTAATATGCCCGCTTGGAACATTACTATACTCAACAACTTCTACCGGCACTACATCCTTCAATTCCGGAACTGCTTCAATCAAGTCAGCGCCACTTACAGCAGGAATAAGGCCTTTATTGGCTTTATCATATTTCATGGCTATAGTGCCCCCGGTAGTAATTACCACAACTTTTTTTGTACTCTTCACTTTTCATATCTCCTTTGACATGATATTACGCCATAGCATTAACCACAGCAACACAAATAAACAGTATTATAAATCCAAATACCATAGCAGGTCTTTGAAATTTATTTGCTTTCTTTAAATCACTACCCGGAACAACAGCAATAACAGTAGATAATGCAGCTACCGGTCCACCCGTTAAGAAATATTGCCATACTGCAGAACCACCGGCAGCCGCGCAAGCAGCCGCAAGAGGATCAGCTCCCAGACCAAGTACAACTTTTAAAAATGGAACAACTATTGCTACCGAAGCAGCGTTGGACTGCGTCAAAAAACCTGCAATGGAAGAAACAAATAGCATCACAAACACAGGCGAAATAGATACTATTGGTCCTAATAAATCAGAAATTGTTTTTACTAAACCTATTTTACTCATAACGCCGCTCATATACAAGAAACCAATAGTTGCAACTAAAGGAGTTGCAATCTTTGCGACTCCGTCTAACATGGCAGCCTCACCCGCCCCCATGGCGACTTTACCAAGAATGCCTGCAAAAATTGCGGCTAGAACACCTACCAAGAATACTGGGTAACCAAGTACAAATCCCAAAACAAATAGTAAAAATGGAAGTAATGCTGTAGTTACGGCAGTTGTAGAATTAGAAGCCAACTCTTTTTCCACAGCAGCTTGTTGCTCTGCCATAATTTCTCGACCCTCACTTTTAGCCTCTCGCCTTAGACGCATGTAACTAAACCAAATAATAGATATACCTACAATTGCCCCAACTACATTAATCTTATCAAAACCAATAGCCGCCGTAGCAACTACAGCAACCTGAGTAGGATGAGTAAATCCTGCAAAGTTACCGAAATGTCCTGCATGTGCTGCAAGACCGGCAGTTTTATTAGGGTCTTGTCCTAATTTAATAGCCGCAGGTCCGGTAATGACCGCCGTAACAGCCGGTTGAGTAAATCCGGTCAGTGCTCCTATGATACCTGCTACAAGTGAACCAGCGGCCGTTATCCCGGCTGCCCCGCCTATTCTACTTCCAATTTGCATGATTTTACGAATTATTACATCTAAGAACCCTATCTTAGTCATAATCCCTATAAACATTAATACCCCGGCCATATCTGCAATAACAGGGTTCAAGCCACCATTTATTAACTTTAAAATCGTAATTTCTGCTTTGCCTGCCAGTGGAAATCCAGCAACAAGTGCAGCTATTGTGGACCCGATGATTGCTGTTAAATAAATTGGTGTTTTACCCGTTACCATAAGTAATAATGTTAGAACCATTAATCCTTGTGCCACATCCATATTTATTACCCCTCTTCATTTTTTTTAATGATACAAATCTGAAAAAATTCCTTTTTAGACTCAGTATCATTACCCCCTTTTCTATAAAACAGTAGTAAGATTACCTCACCTTACCAGCTACATTGTTTTTTATTTTGTGAGAGTATATAATAATTCATATTCTCATGCTCCAATTTTACCAATTGCAAGAATTTTTGTACAAAACGTATTTGCTATCATTTCAATAGCTTTAGACTATAGTTCTTTAAAAACTTGTCCCTTATTCCTTAAGAATATATTGTGCAAGGAGGTTTATATGGAAAAGAATCAATTGTTGTATGCAGTAACCGTTGCCAAATGTCAAAATTTTACTAAAGCCGCGGAAGTTTTAAGTATTTCTCAACCATCATTATCAAATCAAATAATAAAACTTGAAAATGAACTCCATGTTCACTTATTTGAACGCAACCATCATACTGTAACTTTGACAGAGGCGGGAACTGCATTTGTCTATTACGCCAACACTTTATTGAGTAATTGGAAAGAACTTGAACTGCTTATGCACGACTATTCTTCTCTAAAAAAAGGTGCTATTAGAATTGGTGCTACTCCCATTATGGAAATATTCAATATACCGACTTTGCTAGCTAACTTTCAAAAACAATATCCTCATATTAGTATTACGCTCCTTCACACCGGAAGTTCCGCTTTGCTTACGGCACTAAAAAACAAAGAGATTGACGTCGCATTTATTATTGCCTCAGATAGTACTCCTGAAATTGCTGACAATGATTTTAATTTTATTAAATTGCGTGAAGACCTGCTCTGCGCCATTATGAGTCCCAAAAATCATCTAAGTACTAACAAGACCATAAACGTTGCATCTTTATCTTCAGAAAAACTAATTCTTCCCACAGGAACCAATACCTTACAAAAGGTCATAAAAAAATATTTTGATTCTCACAATATACCTTTTAAAACTACTTATTGTTGTGACCAAACTGAAGCGGCACTTGCGTTTGCTTCAGAAAATCTTGGAGTTTACTTTGGTACAGAAAACATAGCAAGATGTCATGGCTATAATGACCTTGTCTGTATTCCTTTGAACCCTCCTTTATACCGCAGTTTTTCACTAGTTACAACGCAAAAATTACAATTCCACCCAACTCTAAAAAACTTTGTTCAATTTGCACACAAAAAAATTGTCAGCAATAAATAATATGCCGGCAATTATGACCATATACTAAATCCTCTTTATATACTTTTTGTTATATTTAATGAATCATCATAAAAGCAAAAGGACCAATGGCATAGCCATTGGTCCTTAAAATTTAATGTTATTTCAAAATATCAGAGCCAAACCATTTTGTACTTATCTTACCTGCTGTCCCATCTTTCTTCATTTCATTCAAGACCTTTTGTACTTCTCCTTGCAATTTTGTATCGTCTTTGCGGAAACCAATGCCAAAATCACCAATAGGTCCTACAGGCGTAGGCAAACAAATAAATTTATCCGGTTTCTTGCTCATATAGTAACGGCCGACAATTTCATCAGTAATAATAGCGTCCAAACGACCTGCTTCTAAATCCATCATAGCGGCAATACAATCAGGATATTTTTTTACTTCTTTAAGCGTAGCGGC
>JAAYAE010000296.1 GCA_012719555.1 Acholeplasmataceae bacterium
GTAGTATACATCTCTTTCATGTAACCAGAGTTTTTTGTTTTCAAAAACAATAGTGAATTTACCATAACCGTGATTCTCATACGTTCCCGCATAATCAACCAGTTCGTGAGATGGTTTAGTATCCGGTACTGCCTTTTTTGGCATAAAGTTAAATTCCAAATGATGATACATTTCTTCCGGAGCATGATTAAGTTTTTCTGTATAAAGTCCAACCCAATCCTTCGGTTTTCTCCCTAAAAAGTAATCTAACAATAAGCCTTGAATAGTAAAAATAAAGGGATTATCAGGTGCATGGAAATTTTGCATAAATACAGCTCCACAATTTTTCTCCGGCAAATAAAATTGAAATGCGCTGTAACCTTCGATTTTACCTGTGTGTTGCTGTACTATGTGCCCGTGGTAATCCATAACACGCCAGCCAAGGCCATAACCTAAGGAATGTCCGCCTTTTATATGCGGATAATCCATTGCAATCTGTGGTGTATGCATATCCAAAAAGTTTTCAGTGGAAAGCATATTTTCCCTTCCACAAGTGCCCCAATTAATATGCAGCTCTAACCATTTTGACAAATCCTTAACTGTACTCATTACAGACCCACAGGGTCCGGCCATGTCAATATTCCAACGTTTAAGGGCGTGCAGGCCATTATCCCATCCATAGGGTATAGCGCAATTTCCCTGCCTTAGTGCATCATCCATAAGACAGAAAGTACTTTTCATTTTCAATGGTTCGAAAATTTCTTCATTCATAATAGTTTCCCATTTTTTCCCTGATACCGCTTCCAGAATACCGCCTATAGCCACATACATAACATTACTGTACTGGGCAAGAACGCGAAATTGTGCATTCGGTTCCATATTGCGAATACGATGAAGAAATTCAATGCGCGTAATAGTATTATCAGGCCATGTTCCATCATGCCCACCGAGACCTGTTCTATGACAAAGCATATCTCTTACAGTGACACTTTTGGACGCCTCGTCATCCCAAAGACTAAAATCGTTAATATATGCGGCAACAGGCATATCAATATCAAGCAGTTTCTTTTCCGCAAGACGAAGAGCCGCAAAAGCCGTCATTGACTTAGTGCATGATCCTATGCCACTTATCGTATCAGTAGTAAAAGGTTCTTTCTTATCAATATCACTATATCCAAATTGTAGCGAAGATACCCTTCCATGATCAATTATGGAAATGGCACAACCCGGTATACCAAAATATGTCATTTCCTTTTGTAGAGCATCTTCAAGAAATTTAAAATCAGACATTACTTTCCCTTCTTTTCCGACAAAAAGATTAGATTAATTTGCTAATCTAATCTTTTATAATATATGTCAACCTTTCCAGCAAGCCACAAGGTGAGAAGCCTCTTTAGCTAAAAATTCAGGTTGCTGCTCTAAACATCTTTTCTCCGCAAAAGGACATCGATAGTAATAACTGCAGCCATCAACAATGTCGCCGTCATTTACAGATCCATCTTCCGTATCCGGCTGATGAAAAGGTTTACCCACAATAGGTACTGCTTCAAGCAGTTTCTTTGTATATGGATGAGCAGGTGACATTAGTATGTTTTTAGACGGTCCTATTTCCATTACTTTACCCCGATACATAACAGCAGTTCGATTGGAAATGTATTTTACAACGGCTAAATTATGGGAAATAAAAAGATAAGTAAGATTCATCTGTTTTTGCAAACTGGTAAGTATATTCAAAACTTGTGCCTGCACAGATACGTCCAAAGCTGATGTCGGTTCATCCAAGAGCAAAATGTCAGGCTCTGTGGTAAGCGCTCTGGCAATTGACAGCCTCTGACGCTGCCCTCCTGAAAATTCATGTGGGTAACGAGATAAGTTACTTGAACGCATACCAACAAGCTCCAATAATTCAACTGCCTTATCACGCATTTGTTTAGTAGTTTTTACTCCCTCAACACACATAGGTTCAGTTAATATTTCTTCAACAGTCATCCTTGGCGAAAGTGAAGAATAAGGATCCTGAAACACTATCTGTATACGACTACGTAACTTGCGCAGCGCCTTTTCCTTTATATGTGATATATCTTGCCCATCTAGAATGATTGACCCCTCTGTTGGTTCATCCAAACGAATAATAAGATTAGCCAAGGTACTTTTACCACATCCGGATTCACCCACAATTCCTAAGGATTCCCCTTTGGCAATAGAGAGTGAAATTCCTTTTAGTGCTTGTACTTCCGTAGTAGAGCCAAAAAAATTTTTAATTTTAAAAGTCTTTTTCAGGTCCCTAATTTCTAGTAATGGTTCCATCAATTCTCTACCTCCTTTTGCAAATGACAGTGTAGAGAATATCCATCTGCAAAAATTTGTAGTGGTGGTACTTTCTTATGGCAAATATCCATAGCATAAGAGCAACGAGGGGCAAATCTACAGCCTGTAATAACCTCTAAAGGATCAGGCACCATGCCCGGTATTGCAGACAAGGTATCATTACCATCTTCCCTAGGTGTAAAGCTAGGAACAGATGCTAACAGGGCTTTTGTATACGGGTGCTGTGGGTGAGCAAGCACATCTGCTGCCCTGCCAACTTCTACAATCTGTCCCGAATACATAACGGCAATAGTATCACATAACTGGGAAACCACTCCCAGATCATGGGAAATAAAAATAACGCCGGTACCAGTAGCCTTACAAGCTTCCTTAATAAGAAATATAATCTGAGCTTGAATAGTAACATCAAGGGCCGTGGTTGGTTCATCAGCAATCAAAAGCTTTGGTGAGCAAGATAATGCTATGGCAATCATTACACGTTGCCGCATACCGCCTGATAGCTCATAAGGATAACAGCTAAGTACCCTATTAGGATTCCTGATATGTACCTTTTCCAACATTTCTTCTGCTTGTTTTTCTGCTTCCTTTGAGCTCTTCTTCTGATGAGTCATTATTACATCTTTCATCTGGCGTCCAATAGTAAAAACCGGATTAAGACATGTCATCGGCTCCTGAAAAATCATAGCTATTTCTTTCCCTCTAAATTTTGTCATTTCTTTTTCAGTTTTTTCCGTTAAATCCTCACCGCAAAAACTTATAGATCCATCAACAATAGATTTTCTTCCTCCAGGAAGCAACTGATTTATAGCAAAAGCAGTCATAGATTTTCCACTTCCTGACTCTCCAACAATTCCCAAAATATGCCCTTGTTCAACTTCCAAGGAAATATTATGAAGAATTGGTACTATTCCCCGTTTTCCTGAAAGAGATACAGAGAGATTTTTAATACTTAAAATATTTTCCATAAGTCCTCCTTAGTCTTTTGAACGAGGGTCAAGAATATCACGAATACCATCACCCAACAAATTAAATCCCATAACGGTAATAAGTATAAATAGTCCGGGAAAAGCAGCATACCACCATTGATCAATAGCATAAATGCGAGCAGTAGCAATCATTGCGCCCCACTCAGGTGTAGGTGGTTGTGCCCCCAATCCTATAAAGCTCATAGAAGATGCAATGAGAATAGCGTCGCCGATTCCTAATGTCATTTGCACAAGAAGTGGCGTTAAACAATTGGGGATTATATGACGTAAAACAATTTTCGCCGGGCTTTCCCCAAAAGTTCTCGCAGCCCTAACATATTGCATCTCTTTAAGAGCTAACACCTGTCCGCGCATGAGCCGTACATAAAGAGGTATTCGCACAATACATACCGCCAGCATAGTATTAAATAAACCCGGCCCCATTGCTGCAGTTAAAGCTAGTGCCAATACCATAGAAGGAAACGAAAGTACCATATCGGTTGCGGCCATAATAATGCGGTCAATTTTACCTCCTGCATATCCCGAGATGCTACCAAAAAAACACCCAATTCCTGCTGCTATAACAACAATAGAAAGACCAACGGTAATAGAAATACGAGCCCCATAAATAACACGGGTAAACACATCGCTACCCATTTCGTCCGTGCCAAAAAAGTGTGCTAAACTAGGCGCTTGTAATCTAGCCGGAATATTCATTAAATTAGGGTCATACGGGCAGATTAATGGTGCTGCAACACCTATGAAAATAATGAAAACAACCATAATCGTACCAATCAAAGTCAAAGTATTTTGTTCTAAAATTCCGATAATTTTTTTAGGAGAAATGATCACTTTTCCACCTCCCTAATTTGAGGGTTGAGGAAACTATATAAAACATCAACTGCCATATTAATCAAAACATAGCTAAGAGAAACAACCAAAGTAAAGCCCATAATAGCGGGGAAATCCAAAAAGGCAATAGAATCCCTGACATATTTCCCCATACCTGGCCAGGCAAAAATTGTTTCCGTTATAATAGCTCCACCAAGCAATTCCCCTACCGTAAGCCCAGTTACCGTAATTGTAGGGAGCAAGGCATTTTTTAAAGCATATTTATAAATAATAGTCTTTTGCGAAATGCCGCAGGATTTTGCCGTGCGTATGTAGTCTTGCTCTAAAACATCAATCATACTAGAACGGACCTGACGAGCAACAATGGCTAATTGCACGTAGGCAAGACAAACAGCCGGTAAAATAATATGGTGGATCGCAGAAATAACAACAGCAAAATTCCCTGCAATCAGACCATCAAAAATATATAGTCCTGTAACTTCATGTGGTGGAGAAAGAAAAGTATCAATTCTGCCCGATGCCGGAAAAATAGGTATTACTTTGTAAAAAACAATTAAGGCTATAACACCACTCCAAAAAAGTGGCGTAGATACTCCAATCAGAGAAAAAACTCTGCTGGCATGATCTATCCACTTATTTCTATTTACGGCTGCCGCTACCCCTAGAATAATACCAAATACAATAGCCATAATCATAGAAACCATAGTAAGCTCAAGGGTTGCCGGAAAACATTTGGCTAGTTCTGATGCTACAGGACGCTGAGTACGAATTGAAGTTCCTAAATCACCATGTACTAAGTCAACTATATATTTTTCATATTGCACAATTATCGGTTTATTTAATCCCAATTGTGCACGTGTAGCTTCTAACGCTTCCTGGGAAGCATGGGGACCAACGAGCATACGTGCTGGGTCGCCCGGAATAACATGAGAAATAAAGAACGTAAAAACCGACACGCCTAAAAACACAATAAATAAATGCAGCATATTTCTCATTACAAACCTTAAAGAGAACATAGAACCTCCTATACGCACA
>JAAYAE010000297.1 GCA_012719555.1 Acholeplasmataceae bacterium
TATTCTTCATTGCAGTGATAGCCCTGAAAGCGCAGCTCGCGAAATCAAAAACTATTTTACAGCTGAAGAAATTTATTAATAAATTTAATAAATGCGTAGTATTAGTCTTATAAGTATTCTAAATAACAGATTTTTCTAATCGATAGAGCATGGTTTGCACTATGTACATAGGAGGGTTCAATATGAAGAAGGCAGCTGTTTATACAAGAACAGGGGATAAAGGATCCACAAGTTTACTTACCGGTGAACGAGTACCTAAGCAAAGTTTACGTGTAGAAGCTTACGGAAATATTGATGAGGTGAGAGCTGAATTAGGTCTGGCTAGGGCAACAGTAGTACGTGAAGATGTAAAAGAAACTATTTTTAAAATACAGGAACTTTTGATGTCTTTAATGGCAGATGTCGCAAGCCTTAATTTGCAGGAATCTTATATTAAACCTGAACATGTAACCTTATTTGAACAGACTATTGACAAGTATGACGCTATGCTTGCTCCATTAACACATTTTATAACTCCGGGTGATAATCTTGGGGCAGCCGCACTTGATATGGCTCGCACAACTACCAGAAGAGCTGAACGTGCTTTATTGAGGGTGGCAGAAAATGAAGCTGTGAATAACAATGTTCTATTGTGTTTAAATAGACTGTCAGATCTTTGCTTTATTTTACTGCGGGTAGAAACAGAAGTTAAGTGATAAAAGGCAGTCCTTAGGGGCTGCCTTTTGCGTTTAAAAAGGAGAAGAATCATGAGCGTTTTTGTACGAGAATATAACAAAACGGATATTCCTTATATGACAGAAATTTGGAACGAAGTGGTTGACAATGGAGTTGCTTTTCCTCAGAAAAATTTGTTAACCATGGGCGAAGCAACGGTTTTTTTTGCACAGCAAAGCTTTACAGCGGTGGCGAAAGAAGCTGGGGAAATTGTTGGTTTATATATTTTGCACCCTAACAATGTTGGGCGCTGCGGGCATATTGCTAATGCTAGTTATTGTGTAAAAGCAACTGAGCGCGGTAAGCAAATAGGGGAAATGCTTGTGAGAGATTCTTTGCAGCAAGGGGCTAAATTAGGGTTTAAGCTTTTACAATTTAATGCTGTCGTCGCTACTAATAAGTCTGCTCTTAAACTGTATACTAAATTGGGCTTTATTACTGTTGGTACGATTCCAGGTGGTTTTATGATGAAAGATGGGCACTATGAAGATATTGTCGTTTTTTATAAAAAACTTTAACTAACGGTAGCGTTAGTTTTTTAATTGTTAATAATTTACGACATTAGGCCACATTAAGGTAAGCACTTGCGGTAATTATCAAAATAGGTTACAATATTAAATGGAAAGTTTGAACAGGCGCTGTAGTTAAGGCTGCAGCATAATAGGGAAGACCGGTTAGAGTCCGGCGCAGTCCCGCTACTGTAATGGGGAACCAACCGCAAGATGCCACTGGGAAACTGGGAAGGCGCGGAAGGTGATGAACCAGAGCCAGGAGACCTACCTGTTATGTACCAACATACCTTCGGGCGAGAGGAATGTGGCAATAGTGTCTTAATGTCAAAATCCTCTCTTTTGTGAGAGGATTTTTTTATTGTTTTGACTGAATTTAGAGAAACGAGGAGAAAATATGCAGGAAAAATTGACGCTGGTTTTAGGTGGTGCACGTAGTGGCAAGAGCAAATTCGCAGAAAAATATGTCTTACATGCCGGGGTTAAAGCTGCTTATATTGCCACCGCTGAAATTCTTGATGATGAGATGGCTACTCGCGTAGAGTATCACCAAAATCGTAGAAAAAATGCACGTTGGATCAATTTTGAGGCACCTTATGATGCAGAAAAAACATTGTTGGAAGCAGGGAAAGTGGCTGATGTTGTGCTTTTTGATTGTCTGACAGTTTATATTAGTAACTTGATGTACGGAAAAAATGCACCAACAGATTTTAATGCTAAATATGACTATGTCTATGCTGGGATAGATAAGTTATTAAAGGCTGCTCGCAAAATAAATAAACCTGTAGTATTTGTGTCCAATGATGTAGGGGCAGGTATTGTTCCGGATTCTGTTATGGGCAGAGAGTATCGTGATATAGCCGGCTGGGTAAATCAGCAAGTGGGTATGGAGGCCGATGAAGTTTATTATGTCATCGCAGGTAATGCTGTAGATATAAAAAAACTGGCCTTTAAATTTAATGATGAAAATGGAGAGAAACACAGTGAAAGACCTTAAGAATATAATAATAGCGGCACCTGATGAAAAAATAGGTGAACTAGTAAAACAACAATGGCTTACCTTTGATCCTAGCCATGGATTAGGGGATTTAGAAAAAATGGTAGTAAAATATGCTGCTTTAACAGGTAAAAAACCGGTAGAAAAGCTTAAAACGGCCATGCTCTTAATGTGTGGTGATCATGGTATTGCTAAGTATGGCGTTAGTGCTTTCCCGCCTGAAGTGACAATTCAGATGATTAATGGTTATATTGGTGGAAGTGCCGGTGCTAATGTTATGGCACGTCATGCTAATGCGGATATTTTCATTACAGACGTAGGTGTAAACGCAGATTTAACTGATTTATCACAGGTAATAAATTGTAAAGTGGCCATGGGAACTGAGGATTTTACTCATGGACAAGCTATGACTAGAGAGCAAGCTGTTGAAGCAATAAATGCCGGTATGAAGGTTGCTAATGATTGTATCGATCAAGGGTATAATCTTTTGGCAACAGCGGAAATGGGCATAGGAAATACTACTTCCACCGCAGCTATGGCTTCAGCTATTTTGGATTTACCTCCTGAATTAACGGTCGGTAGAGGCAGCGGTATTAACGATGAACGCATGGCCATTAAACGGGGTGTGGTTGCTGCGGGCTTGAAGATTAATGCGCCTGATCCCAATGATGCGTTAGATGTATTATGTAAGGTGGGGGGATATGATCATGCTGGTTTAGCAGGAATGATTTTAGCCGGAGCTCAAAGAGGAATACCAAGTATGGTAGACGGCGTTAACGCTACAGCAGCAGCTTTAATTGCTTATGGTATTAATCCTGCTTGCGCTGATTATATGTTTTGCTCTCATCTATCTGAAGAAATTTCCCATGGAAAAATGTTGGAAATGTTGAACTTGCATCCCATTGTAGATGCTGGCATGCGTTTAGGCGAAGGGACTGGTGCATCTTTGGCTATTGTAATTTTGCAAATGGCTTTAGATGTTTATAATCAGGCTGATCTAAAGGGAGCATATGATGCATGATTTTATAACAGCTTTAGAATTCTTAACCCGCATAAGATTTTCCCATAGTGACGATTGGTCGCCACAGGATTTTTCCCGCAGTGTGCCATACTTTCCTTTAGTAGGCCTTATTATAGGATCTATTTTAGCGGTAGTAAATTATGGCCTTCTCGTCTTATATATTCCTGATTTTTTACGAGGAACACTTTTAATTTTTGCCGAAATCATTATTACCGGTGGACTTATGTATGACGGGTATATGGACACGGCAGATGGAGTTTTTTCTGCCCGCAAGCGTGAACGGATGTTGGAGATAATGAAAGACAGTCATGTAGGTTCTAATGCAGTACTGGCTGTTATTGTTTTAATTATGCTTAAGATGGGCGTGTATTTAGCAATTTCCGGCGTAGTTTTAACTAAGGTTATTATTGCCATGTCAGTAGCTACAAGAACTTTTATGGTTTTATATATTGTAAATTTCCCTTATGCTCGTAAGGAAGGGATAGGAAAATTGTTTAAACAATATGCGAAACAATATTATTCTTACATTGCAATTGTCCTCGGCCTGATTTTTATTGTCATTTGTGGGATAAATTTTTTAGTTATAGCCTTGTTTTGTTTGCTCATGGTGTTATTAATTGCTAGGTATATCAGTAAAATGTTAGGCGGGTTAACCGGAGATACATATGGTGCACTAACTGAAGTTGGCAATGTTTTATATTTGCTAATAGCATATTTTATTTTACGATAGAGGAGAATTGGCTTTGGAACTTAATGAATATTGTAAGGATATAAAACATATAAATAAAGATATAGAAATGCAAGCTCAAAAACGTTTTGATAATCTTATTAAACCACTGGGATCTTTAGGAAAATTAGAGAAGATTGTGTGTCTGTATGCCGGAGCAAAAGGCACTGCTGAACCAGCGAATTTAGATTTTCCGAAGAGAGTTATTATGCTGTGGCAAGATGAAATAATGTCCGAGAAACCAACTAATTCACCAATAAACATATTAGCTAAAGCTGCTCATGGCAACGTAATAATGGAAACAGTTACGAGTAATAGGGAAGAGTTAGTAACGGCCATTGAGCAAGGAATAAATGCTACTGAACATGTAATATTATCCGGATATGGGTTAATAGCACCTGTTACTTTTGGTAGATATACAGTGCCTTCGGGCTGGGAAAGGCTAAAAGAATGTGGGTGGGAGGAAATATTGTATACCTTGGGAAGCAACATTTGCGCTGCAATGGTAGGCAGTATTCTTTGCGCCGCAAAGCATAGAACCCCAATTATGTTAGACGTATTAGCCTCTGTTTTGGCCGCTTATATTGCAGGTAAAATCTGTCCGGAAGCTTTAGAATATTGCATTTGCTCACAAATAACGACGGAAAGAGGGCAAAAAAATTTAGCTTTTTCCATGGGATTTACACCTGTTTTACGGCTGCATCTAGCTCAAGGTAATGGCTATGGTGCTGCTTTAGCCTTTACTCTTTTTGATGCGGGACTTAAAGCTTATAAAGAAATGAAAACTTTTGCTGAGACAGGTGTGCATGATGAAGTTAGCGAATTTGCCCATTCTCAGCAAGCTAGGAGTAAAAGTTAATGAAAACAATTTATATTGCGCGACATGGAGAAACTGATGCAAATAAAGATATGAAGTTTCAAGGTCATACAGACAATCCCTTAAATGCCAAAGGATTAGCTCAAACTAAAGAATTGGCGTCACTAGTGCAAAACTTACCTTTAGCTAAAATTTATACCAGTGATTTAACTCGAGCTATAGAAACTGCAACGCCAATTGCCAAGAACCATAATTTAAAGATAATCGCTCGCCCGGATTTCAAGGAAATTTGTTTTGGTAAATGGGAAGGATTGACATTTAAAGAAATTAAAGCCCAGTGGCCTAGTAGTATTGAGATGTTTTTACAAAAACCAGGCGAGGCACATATTGAAAATGGAGAAAGTTTTCATGAGGTTCAAAAAAGAGCATGGAATGCTTTTGAAGAGATGGTTGCAGAGCAAAAAGAGGATACTTCAATTATGCTGGTAGCTCATGGAGGCATTGTGCGTGTTTTACTGTGTACAGCATTAGGGTTAGATTTAAATAAAATTTGGGCATTTTATGTGGATAATGCCAGCTTGTCTTGTATTGTTAAGTGGGATGACAGCTATTTATTAAAGTTCCATAATTATGTAGGAAAAATTTAAATTATTTGACTTTTCTCATTTTATACTATACACTGAGCATAGAATATCTCAACGAATTCAAGTATTCCATCTTCTTACCATATCTTGGGGAAGCACCGGAAAACATCTGAGGTATGGAAAAAGGAGTGATTTATAATGAAGGAAGACAAGACTTTAAAATGTAGTGAATGTGGACAAGATTTCGTATTTTCTGCTTCCGAGCAAGAATTTTATGAAGAAAAAGGTTTTGAAAATGAACCTGGCCGTTGCCCAAGTTGCCGTGCAGCTCGTAAACAACGCATGAATGGTGGTCCTCGTCAAATGTATCCAGCTACTTGTGCTGGTTGCGGTTGCGAGACTGAAGTTCCTTTCCGTCCGTCCATGGATCGTCCAGTGTATTGCCGTGAGTGCTACACTAAGATGAAAAATGAAGGCAGACAATAATTTATTGTCATAAACCGACTACATTTATATGTAGTCGGTTTTTTCTTTTTCTGTTCAACCGCTTACTTTTTTGGTATAATAACATAGTAATTAAAACCTAACATTATAATGAAAAAAACAAGGGAGAGAAATCTTATTTTAGAATTTAAACATATTACTTTAGACGACAAGCCTATTTTTGATGACTATTTTTCCGAGAAGAAATATTATGGTTCGGAATGTAATTTTACTACGCTATTTATTTGGCGTAAATGTTATGATGTTTTCTGGGCTATTAGTCATGGGTGTCTGATTATTAAGGTTACGGTAAATGACGTAACCTTTGTTTTGCCTGCATTTGGTGGAATTGATGAAGATCTTCATTTGGTTATTGACGCACTAAAAGAATACTTTCAAGGTCAACCTTTTGAAATTCATGGTATTTATGAAGAGACTATTGAGAGATTCAAGACTTTCTTGCCAAATATAACTGAATATCAAGAAGATCGAGATAATTGGGATTACGTTTATTTGCGAGAAAAATTGGCAACTTTGTCAGGTCGTAAATATCATGGTAAAAAAAATCATGTTAATTCTTTTAGGAAGGAACATCCTGATTACGTTTATGAACCAATTACCCTTGCGAATAAAGATGAATGTATTACTTTTAGCGATAAGTGGTGCGAGAGTAGATTGGCTGAGGATGAAAGTCTTAAATGTGAGTTCTGTGCTATAAAAGAGGCGTTAAATAATTTCGAAGTTTTAAATATTGAGGGTGGTTTAATTCGTATTAATGGCGAAGTGGAAGCTTTTACTTTTGGCGAAAAACAAAATGATGAGCTTGTAATTGTCCATGTAGAAAAGGCTAACCCTAATATACGGGGTTTATATACGGTAATCAACCAAGAATTTATTCAAAAAAATTGGATTGATGTTAAATATGTCAATAGAGAAGAAGATATGGGAAAAGAAGGATTACGCAAAGCTAAAGAATCTTATAATCCTGAGTTTATGGTAAAAAAATATAATACTATAATTAAGTAAAAGGGGTAGACTATGGACTTTCGTTTTATTAATAAAGATACATTACCGCAGATCGAAAAGTTATGGGATTATTGCTTTGAAAAAAAAGAGAGCGCTTTTTTTTCTTGGTATTTTTCTGAATATTGTTTAAGACAAAATAAAATAATTGGCGGTTTTGATGTAGAAGGGAATTTAGCTACTATGCTGCATTTAAATCCTTATACAATTTCTTTACGTAATAAAACTATGGAAGTGCCCTATATAGTAGGAGTTGCTACTGATCCAGTATTTCGTGGACAACATCTCATCGGGGAACTGCTTTCTACAGCTTTTACTTTGCTCCGAGCCGCTGGGACGTCAATTGCTCTTTTGATGCCAATTAACGCTGGAGTTTATCTACCTTATGGGTTCGCTTATACTCATTACAGGCATGGTTATAAAATGCCATTAAATGCACTAAGCGTTGTTTGTACAGATGTTACACTGAACCTGCAACGACTGGAACTGTTAGGGGCAAGAAATGAATTAAAGAAGATTTACAGGGACGTTATGTCTAATTATCATGCTTATGTAGAACGTGACGAACGAGTTTGGGATAATTATTTTGCGGCTTCGGCAGCAGATAACTTAGAAGTCGTTGTAGTTTATGATGGTAAAGCTGCAATAGGCTATATGATATATAGCAAAGAAAATAAGACCATTAAAATTTGGGAACTAATGACTACAACAGGACAGGCTAAAAATTGTCTGCTGGAATATACAAGAGGTTTTGCGGGCGCTTATACTGAATTAGATTGGCTGGCAGCTCCGGATGATTTGTCTTATGTTAATTTTAGAGATCAAGCCCATACAGGTGAAGTCACTCCCTTTATGATGGCTAGGATTATTAACGTAGGGGAAGCGTTAAGGCTATTACCAGTACCAAAGGATTGTTCTAATACAACCTTTGTTATGTATGTGCGCGACAGCTTTATGCAATTAAACAATGTTTTAGTAAAAATAACGGTTACACCTGAGGGCTTGCAGCTTGACAATAGTGCCGAAATACCGGATGTTACTATGGATATTGGCACTTTAACACAGTTGTACTTTGGTACTTTTAACGTTAGGCAATTATTAAATAATAGTAGAGTCATAGCAGAGAAAGAATCAATAATAGTTTTATTAGAAAAATTATTTCCTGTAAAAAACAATTTTATTAATGAGTACTTTTAACTGGAGGATGCTATGAGCGGAGAAATTAAAAGGATTTTTGTAGAGAAGAAACCAGAATACGCTGTTGAAGCAAGAGGGTTACTGCAAGATTTACAAAATAGCTTAGGAATGAAAAATTTGCATAACTTGCGTATTATTAATCGTTATGATTTAACGGGTTTAAACGCAAAAGAATTTGAAGGTGCGAAACAATTGGTCCTTTCTGAGCCTCCGGTAGATATTGTGCATGAAAATACGCTGCCTTTGGAAAAAGAGAGTGTTTCTTTTGCAGTAGAATTGTTGCCTGGCCAATATGACCAAAGAGAAGACTTTGCGGAGCAGTGTATTCAATTGATTACACAAAAAGAGCGTCCTGTAGTAGCTGCGGCGAAAGTTTATGTTTTAGAAGGAAATTTAACAACTGCCGATATTGTTAAAATCAAGAAATATTGTATTAATCCTGTAGAAGCTAGAGAAGCGGCTGCTAGAATTCCCGAAACATTGGAAGGGGTTTGGGAAAACCCAAAACCTGTAGAAATTCTTACGAAATTTAATGAAATGACAAAAACAGAGATAGATGATTTTCGTATAAAATGTGGCTTGGCAATGAGCCTGGATGATTTATGCTTCTGCCAAAGCTATTTTAAAGCAGAAAACCGTTCACCATCTATTACGGAAATAAAAGTTTTGGATACTTATTGGTCAGATCATTGTCGTCACACAACTTTTATGACACAAATACAAGAGGTTAAAGTTGCGGACAGCCTTTTTACAAATCCAGTACAAAAAGCTTATGAAATCTACCAAAAAGATCGACTGTTTGTTTATGGCAAAAAAACTGACAGACCAATTACTTTAATGGATATAGCTGTTTTGGGCATGAAAAAATTAAAGAAACAAGGCAAACTTGAGGATTTGGATGTTTCTGAGGAAATTAATGCCTGTAGCATTGTTGTACCTATTATAGTTGATAAAAAAGTCGAAGAATGGTTGGTAATGTTTAAAAACGAAACACATAACCATCCTACAGAGATAGAACCTTTTGGTGGTGCGGCAACCTGTTTAGGGGGTGCCATACGCGATCCATTGTCAGGCCGCTCTTACGTATATCAGGCTATGCGCGTAACAGGCTCTGCCGATCCACGTACACCTTTCAAAAAAACTTTACCGGGGAAATTACCTCAGAGAAAAATCACATTAGGTGCTGCGGCAGGTTATAGCTCTTATGGTAATCAAATTGGCTTGGCCACAGGATCAGTACAAGAATTTTATCACGATAAATTTGTAGCGAAACGTATGGAAATAGGAGCTGTTATTGGAGCGGCACCCAAGGATGCAGTTATTCGTAAAACGCCTGAAGCAGGGGATTTGATTTTGCTTTTAGGAGGCAAAACCGGGCGTGATGGCTGTGGGGGAGCAACAGGTTCTTCCAAAGAACATACGGTGGAATCTTTGGCTTGTTGTGGTGCGGAAGTACAAAAAGGTAATGCTCCCACTGAGCGCAAAATTCAAAGACTGTTTCGCAATCCAAAAGTAACAAAAATGATTAAAAGGTGCAATGATTTTGGAGCAGGCGGAGTGTCTGTTGCTATTGGAGAACTGACTGCCGGTCTAGTTGTTAATTTAGATAAAATTCCTAAAAAATATGAGGGATTAGATGGCACTGAATTAGCCATTTCTGAATCACAAGAACGCATGGCAGTAGTTATTGCTGCCAGCGATCTAAAAGCTTTTCTTGCTGCCGCAGATGCAGAAAATATGGAAGCAACTGTTGTTGCCGAAGTGTCTAACAATCCGCGTTTGGTTATGTATTGGCATGGTGAAAAAATTGTTGATTTAGCTAGAACATTTTTGGACACTAATGGTGTTGCCCAAAAGACTGCTGTGGAAGTTGATGAGATTACTACTAAAAGTGCTTTCAGCAAAATACCTGACAGCGTAGTTGGGGAGAAATCTTTGTCCAAAGCTTGGCTTGCTAACTTAGATAGATTGAATGTATGCAGTGAAAAGGGCCTAAGTGAACGTTTTGATAGTACGATTGGTAAAGGCACTGTTATTATGCCTTTTGGTGGTGTACACCAACTAACACCTGCTGAAGGAATGGTAGCAAGAATACCCGTGCCTAGTGGCAAGACTACAGCTGCTTCAGTTATGGCTTGTGGTTATCATCCGGAAGTTGCGTGTTGGAGCCCTTATCATGGTGGTATGTATGCGGTTGTAGAGTCGGTATGTCGTGCTACGGCCTTGGGAGCAGATCCTTCTAGCCTGAGACTAACATTGCAGGAATATTTTCCTAAACTGCACAATGAACATACTTGGGGACAACCCTTTAGTGCCTTGTTAGGTGCCTATACTGCTCTGGATGCTTTGGAACTGCCTGCTATTGGTGGTAAAGACAGTATGTCCGGTACTTTTATGGACAAAGATGTTCCGCCCTCTCTTGTTTCTTTTGCCGTTGGTATTGTTGACGATAAGAACGCAATCTCCTCTGAATTTAAAAATAGTGGGAATAGAGTCATTTTTATAGATTGCCCTTGCAATGAAGAAGAAGTTATAGATTTTGACGTATTACGCAAAAACTTAAAGGCTGTGCATAAGGCTGTTTTAGCGAAAAAAATAGTAACTGCCGGGACTGTTAAAGAAGGCGGTATTGCGGCTGCAATTTCCGTAATGTGTTTAGGAAACGGTTTAGGGTTTAGTTTTGTAAAGCCTTTTAATCATATTGAAGGATTATTTATTTTGCAGCCAGGCGGGTTTTTATTGGAATTGGCTAAAGATGTGGATCCGGATGAATTTTTTGCAGATATAGACTACTTGAATTTAGGCACATTAAATGACAAATCTGCAATTGATATTAATGGAGTTGACATAGCTCTTGCTGATATTCAAGAGGCATACACAAAAACTTTAGCTGAGATTTTCCCGGCGAAAATGTCAGTTAGTGCAAGTGATGTGAGTATTGAACAAAAACCTTATTATGCAAAGTTACCACTGACTGCTCCCTATAATATAGCCAAACCTCGTGTTTTCATCCCTGTTTTCCCAGGTATTAATTGTGAGTATGATTCAGCCATGGCATTTACGAATGCAGGAGCGAAGGCAGAAACTTTTGTTGTGCGCAATTTAACGGCACAGGCCATTAGTGATTCTGTGGATGCTATGGTAAAAATGATTAATAACGCACAAATAGTTATGTTGCCGGGTGGTTTTAGTGCTGGTGACGAACCTGATGGGTCAGGTAAATTCATAGCTACTATGTTTAGAAATCCTAAGATAAAAGAAGCCATAAAAGATTTATTAGAAAATAGAGATGGCCTCATGTTGGGTATCTGTAACGGTTTCCAGGCTTTGATAAAATTGGGACTTGTCCCATATGGTAAGATTATGCCAATGAAGGAATCCGCACCCACTTTAACTTTTAATAGTATTGGCCGCCATGTTTCGCAAATGGTTGATACAAAAATTATTTCTAATAAATCACCATGGTTGACTTTGGTGGAGCCTGGAGACATCCATACTATTGCTGTATCACACGGGGAAGGTAGATTTGTTGCATCGGATGAAGAAATTAAAAAACTTTTTGCCAATGGACAGGTTGCTACGCAGTATGTTGATTTGACTGGAAAGGCCACTATGGAAAGTCCCTATAATCCAAACGGTTCCATGTATGCTATTGAGGGTATTACTAGCCCGGATGGCAGAGTTTTTGGCAAGATGGCTCATACAGAACGTTATAGTACTGGGCTTATGAAAAATATCAAGGGCAACAAAGATCAGCCTATTTTAAAAGCAGGCGTAAAATATTTCAAATAATTTTGAAAGAAGCTTGTGTTTATTCGCAAGCTTCTTTTTATCATGGGAGTGAGAGATATGACATTGGAATTGAATAAAGTTTATTCAGGTTTTTTAGTTAAAGCAATCACAGATGTTCCTGATGTTAAAGCTAAGGCATATTTGTTGGAACATGCTTTTAGCGGTGCCCAACTTTTATACTTGCAGACAGAAGACGATAATAAAGTATTTACTATTGGTTTTAGAACGCCTTCCAAAGATAATACAGGTGTAGCACATATTATGGAACATTCTGTACTATGCGGTTCGCGCAAATACCATTTAAAGGAACCTTTTGTAGAATTGGTAAAAGGCTCTATGAACACTTTTTTAAATGCCATGACGTATTCTGATAAAACAGTTTACCCGGTGGCAAGCAGAAATGACAAGGATTTCCAAAATTTAATGGACGTTTATTTAGATGCGGTATTTTATCCATTAATTTATGAAAATCCCTATACCTTATTTCAAGAAGGTTGGCATTATGAAATTGAAAAACAGGATGGACCTTTAACTTATAATGGAGTAGTTTACAACGAAATGAAGGGTGTGTACTCTTCTGCGGATGCTATAGAGGAAAATGAATGTTACA
>JAAYAE010000026.1 GCA_012719555.1 Acholeplasmataceae bacterium
GCCCGTAGTTCTTTAAGAATTGCACTGGATTCTTTTCTGGAATTACGATAAAGTTCATCCGCATCTTCTCTGGCTTTCCGCAAAGTTTCATTGCGTCTTTTATCTAAATCATTCTTTTTCTTTAATAATTCATTTTTTAAATGTTCTGCTTCTAAACGAAGGTTTTCTATTTCAGTATTTCTGCGTTCGTACTGACGTCTTTCACCTTCTAAATTCTGTAAAACATTTTCCATATTAGCATGTTCTTGTCCTATTAAGCTTTCGGCTTGTGCGAGGATTTCTTCCGGTAAACCCAAACGCCTGCTTATATAAAAAGCATTACTACTACCGGGAATCCCCATAAGTAATCGATATGTAGGCTTCAATGTCACAGGGTCAAATTCTACGCTTGCATTTTCCATACCTTCATGTTCATAGGCAAAAGATTTTAGCTCACTATAATGCGTGGTAATTGTAGTCATTACTTTTTTCCCATAAAGATATTCCAGCATGGACATGGCCAAAGCTACTCCCTCTGTTGGATCTGTTCCCACGCATATTTCATCAACCAAAACCAAATCGCCACTACGAGCCTCTTTAAGTATATCTACCATATTCTTTAAATGCCCTGAGAACGTTGATAAACTTTGTTCAATACTCTGCTCATCACCAATATCAGCATAAACGCCGCCAAAAACCGGTAACTTAGCAACATGAGCCGGTACAAACATACCTGCTTGATTCATGAGAGCAAAAAGCCCCACTGTTTTTAAGGCAACAGTTTTACCGCCTGTATTAGGGCCTGTAATAAGCAATGAAGTAAAACCATCCCCCAAATTAATGTCCAAAGGAACTGCGTTAGCTTGATTCAATAACGGATGGCGCCCCTGAACTATTTCTACTTTACTTTGCAAGGAAAGAATTGGACGGCTGGCGTTTTGTTTCTTTGCTAAATATGCTTTTGCACAAATTAAATCCAATTTAGCCAATACTTTTAGTGTGCTATCCAACTGTTCAGCTTCTGCACCAACATTAGCAGAAAGCTGGCGCAAAATACGTTCAACTTCTTCTTTTTCTTCAGAGATATATTTTTTTATATCATTGTTCAAGTTGACCACAGCCAACGGCTCAATAAACAGTGTAGCACCGCTTCCAGACTGATCATGGACTACTCCTGGAAAGTTAAATTTATATTCTTGCTTAATTGGAATAACGTACCGATCCTCACGCATAGTAACTAATTGGTCTTGAAAATATTTTTGGTTTTCCGGAGAATGTAAAATACTATCCAGTTTTTCTTTAACTCGTCTTTTAGCAACTAAAATACCCGTGCGTAATCCGGCTAATTTAGTGGAAGCACTATCTTTTATTTCACCTTTATCAGAGATAGCACTGTTAAGTTGTTTTTCTAAGCGAGGAAATTCCTGCATCTGGGCTGCATAAGTAAATAAACTAGGTGCGTCCTCTTCACTTTCAAGCAAAAATGTTTTGAGTTGACGCATTGAAGCTGCTGTATTAGCAATAGACATTAGTGTTTCAATATCAAGTACAGCACCGACTTTTGCGCGCTTTGTTCCTTCTGTAATATCTACAGCCCCACCAAAAGGAAAACGCTTTCCATCTTCTTGTAAGCGTAGTGCTTCTGCAGTTTCTTCCTGCAAACGCTTAACTACTGAAAATTCATTCTCGCTACGCAGCTCCATGGCCAAGTTCTGGCCCAAAGAGGTTGAGGCTTCCCCAGCTAAAGCTTCTTTAATTTTATAAAATTCTAAGGTCTTTACTGCAAATTTTGCCATTATTGCTCCTTTATAAAACTCCCCGGAAATAGTGCCCGCGTGTAGTATGGGGAAGATTTTCACTAACTACTATGTCTTTATTCAAAACCTGACGGTACAATGTAACTATTTGTTCTGTTTCCACTGCACTATAGCTGCGCGCATCTATGCGCAAGCGGGTTATGCCATAGGCTTCTATTTGTTTTAAGCTGGTAAGCATGGATAAGTCATGACCATTTAAAATATGAGTACGCCCAAATTGATCATGCATCAGTGGAAATTGTTCATCTTTCCTATCCTTCAAGAAAGTTTCTTCTTTACAATTAAATAAGCACTTACCTTCGCTAATATTTCCCACAAAACTACCGGACACACAATATTCAGAAACCATCATTTCCAAGGGTCCTTGGACCAAGCATTCTAATTGCATAGGAGTTTCTCCCGCTAAATGCTCCACTTGTGCCATGGTTAATTCAGGAGATAAAGTTGCCCCTACCGCACCTTTTTGATGCCATAGTGACAGGCTCTGCCCATTATACTGGTTCAAGCTGTAATCTAACCATAACGGTATGTGGCTCTTCGCAGCCATAGGCCATAAACCATTGTTAGCAATAATAAATAAATCCGGGGATAATGTTTGCCAAAAGGCAAATTGACTTTCATAATATGCCAGCTGTTTTTCACTAACAATGCGAGAAGTGGCAATGGCCATCTTGCGGTCACCGTTCTTCGCGATTTTGGCAATGTGTGCGTAGTCATCTTTTTGTAATAGCGGTAAAGAGTATGCATCACCGCCAACTATTAACCAGTCTGCCCCTGCCCTTAAAGCTGCCAGAGCTTTATCTAAAGTATCAACGTGTACTGCCAATTGTGCATGTTTACTCATAGTATGATTATGCATGATTTGCAAAGAGTCGCGACGCCAATGTTGCTGTTTCCGAACAGGTGTGAATTTCGCCAAGCGCACAGCATTAAGTTCTTCAGTAGCTTTACGCCTTGCCTCATTTATCTCGCTCATAGGAACCATAACGTCATCATCACAAATCAGTTCAAGCTGCTCTAAAATATATTCACTAGTACCCAAACGCTTTAACTGCTTCATAACAGTTTCTTCATTAAGAGCATGTTTTCGTGCCGCTTCTACAATAAATTCCGTAACACCGCTGCCTGTATTGCCCTCTTCATCTTTAAGCACTATGGTCATAGGTTTTCCTAAATGTGCTGTCACTGTTGCAATTAAAGGCACCCGTTTTTTGTTATGTTCACCATAAAAATTACCGGCAAAGGTCATTAAATTATTATCAAAAGTACGAAATACCCTGTCATTCATTTTTATACCATGGGGTACATCTATTTCTACTTGCTCTCCGCTTGCTGCTGTTATTACTTCTTGTCCTTTACAAAGCATGGAAGTTATTGTGGTCCCTACTCGTCCACCTACAGATACCCAAAATTCTAACCCGTCGCCCAAATGCAGCTCTTTCTCTAATTTAACTACAGCTTTATTAGCACCACGTTTAAGCTGGGCAACACGTCCTATTAATACACCTCTGTTATTAGGACGACGATCACTCATCATTTCTCTACCTTGTGGTTTTTCTAAATAAGCCGTGGTGAAATCACGATTAAATATTTGTTCAATATTTTGCTTATCAGCATCAGAAACATGGTAGTTACCGGTAAAGTAGCTATCAATGGCACGCCTATATATGTCTGTCACTACAGCTACATATTCAGGTCTTTTCATACGACCTTCAATTTTATAAGACGCAACTCCTGCCTCAATAAGCTGTGGTAAAATATCAAGAGTATTTAAATCTTTAGGACTTAAAAGATATTGCCCCACGTCCCCATGTTCTAAGATGTTTTTACCCTCTTTATTTACCAAAGTATACGGTAAACGACAAGGCTGCGCACAGCGTCCCCTGTTACCACTGCGGCCGCCAATAAGGCTGCTCATAAGGCACTGTCCGGAATAGCATACGCACAGAGCCCCGTGAATAAACACTTCTATCTCAGAATCCGATTTTGCACAAATGGTCTTAATATCTTCCAAGGTACATTCGCGAGCTAAAACACTTCTAACCATACCCATTTCAGCAGCGAATTTTACGCCCTCAGAATTCGTTATAGTCATTTGGGTACTGGCATGTAAAGGTAACTCAGGAACCGTTTTTTGGGCCATGTTAACAACGCCCATATCCTGCACAATAATGCCATCAATACCTATATTATTAAGGAATATTAAGTATTTGCCTAAATCAGCCATTTCACTGTCATCTACCAAAGTATTTGCCGTAACGTATAATTTAACTCTATGCAAATGAGCAAATTCTACCGCTTTTTTCATTTCTTCTTCCCCGAAATTATCAGCATATTGCCTAGCGCCAAAAGACACTCCACCTAAATAGACAGCATCAGCTCCAGCATTAACAGCTGCTTCTAAGGCCTCCCAGGTACCGGCCGGGGCTAATAATTCTATATTTCTTTTCTCCATTTTATCCTCCACTATTACATCTTTGCGGCATAATACAGTCATCACCTGCACGCTACAAGCTCAAATTTATTAAAACAACTATTTACACCTCCTAATATAGAGATGAATAATAGTAATGATA
>JAAYAE010000298.1 GCA_012719555.1 Acholeplasmataceae bacterium
GAATAAGGTGTCAATGTTGGGATTGATCATTGTTGCTATTATATTGTTTTGTGCAATATTTGCCAGCCTTATAATTCCTTATAATGCAGCATTAGATCAGGATAGGGCAGCTCGTTTGTTGTCCCCGTCTCGTACTCATTTTTTAGGAACCGATATGTATGGAAGAGATGTGTTTGCCAGAATTATTTATGGTACTAGGTACTCATTACTGATTGGCTTAGGAGCCGTAGCTATAGGTATATCTTGTGGTTCCATATTAGGTTCTATTGCGAGTTATTATGGAGGGATGTTAGATACCATAATAATGCGAATTATTGATGTGTTGGCATGTATACCGTTTATTCTTTTAGCCCTTACTGTCGTTGCTGCATTAGGGCCAGGTTTGTTTAATTTGTTAATTGCTTTAACAATAGCATATATTCCGCAGTATACAAGAATTGTTCGTGCAGCGATATTGCCAGTAGTTGGACGAGACTTTGTTGAGGCATCCAAAGCTTGCGGAGCGAGTGATTTTTACATAATGATGAGACATTTAATCCCAAATGCAATTGGTGTAGTGGCTGTGCAGGCGACAATGATGATTGGGAAAATGATAATATCCGCTTCGACATTAAGTTTTTTGGGTATGGGTATTCAGCCACCCACACCAGAATGGGGCTCAATGTTGGCGGAAGGAAGAGACTACCTAATTTATGCCCCACATATCGTTATTTTCTCTGGGCTTGCTATTGTTATCACTGTTCTTGCTTTTAATTTAATAGGTGATGGGCTAAGGGACGCTCTTGACCCTAAATTAAGAGATTAAGGTGAGGTTTTGTTAGGGATGAGTAAAAATATTTTGCAAATTAAAGACCTCAGTGTAATATACAAATCAGATGAAGTGGTATTCCATGCTGTAAACAAAATAAACTTAGTAATGGGCTTCGGAGAGACCTTAGGTCTGGTAGGGGAAACTGGTGCAGGCAAGACCACAACTGCATTGACTATAATGAGTCTCCTTCCTGAAAGAACTGGAATTGTTACAAGCGGGGAAGTGTTGTTTGAGGGAGAAAATCTTTTAAGGAAATCCAAAGAGGAAATGAGACAAATAAGAGGTTCTTTAATTTCTATGATATTTCAAGATCCAATGACATCTTTAAATCCTGTTTTAAGAGTAGGAGATCAGATATTAGAATCGCTTGAAATTCATAATATTAAAAAAAGACCCAAGAGGGAGTTAGAGAAACGAGTTGATGAGTTGCTTGAGCTCGTTAGAATTCCGCCGACAAGGAAAGACAATTACCCACATGAATTCTCGGGTGGTATGAAACAGCGAGTCATGATAGCAATGGCGTTAGCTTGCAAACCAGAATTACTAATAGCTGACGAACCAACAACAGCGTTAGATGTTACAATCCAGGCGCAAGTATTAGCCTTGATGAATGAGCTAAAGAAAAGCTTAGCTACTTCGATTATTATGATAACGCACGATATGGGAGTTGTTGCAGAAATGTGTGATAAAGTTGCGGTAATGTACGCAGGAGAAATAGTTGAATATGGTAGTGTTTATGACATCTTTGAGGGAAAACAGCATCATCCATATACACAAGGCCTGTTTGAATCAATTCCAGACATTGAAGTTCACACACGAAGATTGAACCCAATAGAAGGATTGATGCCAGATCCAAGCAATCTCCCAACTGGGTGCAAATTCCACCCTCGATGTAAATATTGCAGAGAAATATGTAGAATTAAGCCCCCGCAACCGGTTTTTACTGGTCAACATTCCATATCCTGTCACCTTTTTGCTAAGGAGGCAATCAAATGGGACCTTTACTCAAAACAATCCAATTAAAGAAATATTTTAAAATAAGAAAGGGCATATTGCATGCAGTTGATGACATCAATATAGAAA
>JAAYAE010000027.1 GCA_012719555.1 Acholeplasmataceae bacterium
TTATTATAGCATAGAAAGGAATATTGTTTACAAAAGGTGATCTAGTAGACAAAAGAAAAAAATGAGGAGGGTTAAAGTATGTTCGGTGTTATAGTTGCTTTAGTTGTGGTGGTTGTTTGCGGGTATTTGATTATAAATCGTTATAAGCCACAGGCCGTGCTTTTAGCCGGCGGGTTTTTTATGATGGCTGTTGCTATTATTGGCGATTATGGTCCGCTGGTTCCTATGAAGCAGTCTACAGGTTTTATTTGGTTTGACATGCTAAAGTATTTGGATGAACTTATTTCTAGTCGTACGGCAGGTCTTGGTATGATGATTATGGTGTGTGCCGGGTTTGCCAGATATATGGATAATATCAATGCTAGTAAAGCCATGGTTAAAGTAGCTGTTAAACCTTTAAGAAAACTGCGCTCTCCTTATCTGGTACTGTGTGGTGGGTATTTAATGGGGCAAATACTGCATCCTTTTATTCCTAGTGCATCAGGGTTTGGTCTTTTACTAATGGTTACAGTATATCCTATCTTTATTTCTTTAGGGATAAGTAAGAATTCTGCTGTTGCCGTCATTGCTACTAATGGTTGTTTGGATTTAGGTCCTACTTCAGGCAACTCTATTTTAGCTGCCAAATATGCAGGTATTACTCCAATAGAATATTTTATCAATTATCAATTACCACAGGCCATAGTTATCTCTATTGTTGTAGTTACTGCTCATTATTTTGTGCAAAGATGGTTTGAAAAAAAATATGATGGGGGCTTAGCAAAGGGAATTTCTCGTTATGAAGAATCTACTGTAAAAACCAGTGATGAGGACGGCGGGAAGACACCATTATTTTATGCCATACTTCCGGCAGTGCCATTAATTCTCATTTTATTGTTTGGTTATTTTAAGGTTGGTGGTATTAAAATGGATATTAATGTGGCTCTGTTTCTTGGTATGATAGTTGCGTTATTTGCAGAATTTATTAGAACTCGCAATCTTAAGGTTGTCATGGACACAGTACAAACAATTTTTGATGGGATGGGAAAACAATTTGCTACGGTTATTACGTTGATTGTGGCTGGTGAAACTTTGGCCAAAGGTTTAACTTCTTTAGGTGTTATAAATACAGTTATTAACGCGGCTCAAGGAGCCGGATTTGGTAAAGAACCTATGATTTTACTCATGAGTTCTATTATATTTATTGCTTCCATTGTTATGGGCAGCGGTAATGCACCTTTCTTTGCCTTTTCGTCCTTTGCCCCTGATGTGGCTAAACAAGTTGGCTCTTCAGCTGTTAATTTTTTACTGCCTATGCAACTTTCTGCTAGCGTAGCTAGATCCATGAGCCCTATTACCGCTGTAGTAGTAGCTATTTCAGGAGTAGCAGGAGTTTCCCCTTTTGAAGTAGTTAGAAGAACCGTTATTCCATTAGTTTTAGGCATGATTACCGTGCAGATTATGACATATTTAATGTTCTGAGGATAAGATACAAAAGGAGATTTTACAGATGCTTAATGAAAAAATTTGTTCCGCAATTGATAATCAAAAAGAAACTTTGCACAATCTGAGTCATGCAATTCATGAACATCCGGAAGTACGTTTCACAGAAAAGACGGCTGTTAAATTAATCAAAGAAGTTTTGGAGGCCAATGGGTTTGACTTTCTTTGCCCTTGGGCAGGGTTAGATACAGCTTTCAAAGCAGTGTACCATGGTAAACCAGGCGGTCCAACTTTGGCTTTTCTCGCTGAGTATGATGCGCTGGAGAAGATAGGACATGGTTGTGGACATAACTTGATTGCTACAATGTCAGTTGGTGCAGCCTTAGGAATTAAAACACAGATGCAGGATATAACAGGAGACATTGTTATTATGGGCTGCCCAGGTGAAGAAGGCGGTAAAGGCAAAGTAATTATGTTAAATAATAATGGCTTTGATGGTATTGATTATGCTATGATGATTCATCCGGCGGATTACAATATGATTCAAAGGACTGGGTTAGCCGCTGTAGTAGTAGACGTGGAATTCATTGGACAGTCTGCTCATTCTAAGCAACCTTCTGATGGAATTAATGCGTTAACTGCTCTTATCCAAATGTTTAATGGTATTGATGCTAGGCGGCAATGCTGGGCAGATAAAACCCGCTGTAATGGTATAATTACTGATGGAGGAACAGCCTCTAATGTTGTACCAGACTATGCAGCAGGTAAATTTACTGTGAGAGCAAGCACAGTAGCTGAATTAGAAAAAGTAGTAGATGATATGGAAAATATTGCTAAGGCAGCAGAGCTTATGGTAGGGGCGAAGGTAAACTTTAAGCCAGGTTATATTTCCAGCGAAAGATATTGTAATTTGGCCATGGATGAGCGGTTAAAAGCCCATGTCCAAGATTTTGGTATTGAAATGCAGTATCCACCTAAAAATTTATCAGCAGGTTCTTCAGATTTTGGCAACGTTTCCATGAAGCTGCCAGGCATTCATGCTTATCTTTCTATTGCAGAACAAGGTGAGAAGATTAAGAACCATACTAAAGAGTTTACGGCTGCTGCAATAAGTAAGAGAGCTGACTATATAATTTTAATAGGTGCTAAATGCCTAGCCATGACAGCTTACGATATTTTGACAGATACTGATTTGCAAAAAGATATTGCTGTTGAATTTGCTAAAGTACCTAAA
>JAAYAE010000299.1 GCA_012719555.1 Acholeplasmataceae bacterium
GGTTTAGGTGGAGAAGTTAAAAATATTAAAGATATAGCAGAAGCAGCGGGTATTATTCATCCTGATGATCAAAAAAAAGTAGAAGAATTTTATTCTAAAGTTTCGGTAGGACAACTAGCTATACCCTTAGTGGTTAGGGTAAAACCCAACCGTGAAAAACAATATATTTGGCTGCAATTTAAGTATGGCATTGTGAAAAATGACGAAAGCGAGCCTATTAGGGCTGTTGGCGTAGTATTAGATGTTTCTAAGCAAAAGGAAATGGAAGCAAAATATAACCGGGAAGTTAGCTATAAGCGGAATGAAATTAAACGGTGCAAGGCATTTTATGAAGTGGATTTAACGACGGATCGGATTGTCTATACTTCATCGGAACCGGTTTGTGCACATTGGAATATTGAGAAAAATAGCTATTCAGAAATTTTATCACAAGTTGTAGAAACAAATGTCCAGGGAGTATTTCAACAGGATTTGTTATATTTTACTAACACTAGGGATCTGATTGAATTATATGAATCAGGGACTTTAGAGGTAAAAAAGGAGTATTTACGTAAAGATAAAGAACATGAGGGTAGCCAATGGTATAGGAGTAGATTTAGTTTTGTCCGTAATCCCACAAATCAACATATTACTATGTTTATTTTAGTAAAAAATATTCATGAAGAAAAACTAGCAGCGGTTAAGATAAAATATGCTGCTGAACATGATGCCTTGACAGGAGCATATAATCGTGGAGCATTACGCAAAGTGGCCAAAGGTAAATTAGAAAAATTAGGTGAAAATAGTAATGCAGCCTTTGTTATTTTTGACTTAGATAAATTCAAAGAGGTAAATGATACCTATGGCCACCAAAAAGGAGATCAGGTTTTGTGCACGCTAGTTCAAACTATACATAAAGTCTTTCGCAGTGATGATCTTGTTTGTCGCCTAGGCGGGGATGAGTTCGCTGTGTTTTTGGAAGGCGTGGGAGATGAAATGTTATTGCTTTCCAAGGCACGAGAGATTTGCAGAATTATTTCTCATGAGCATTGGCATCTTATGACGGCTCCTGTGACCTGTTCTGTAGGAGCAGCCATTGCACCACAACATGGTAAAACTTTTGATGAGTTATATCAGCATGCCGATGAGGCGTTATACAAAATAAAAGATAGGGGAAGAAATGGGTATTGTTTGTGTGGAAAGGAACCCATAACGCTAAGTTAGAGATAGGGTAGAAGAAATAACAAAACATAAAAATGGAATATTCTGACAATTGTTTGCAATGGCATCCGGTTGGTAGTATAATACTAGTAGAAGGAAGTGCAAATTTAAATAGGCGACGAAGGATTTGTATGATTAAAGGTGGGTTTAGTTTTATTGAAGAGTTACTGAGCGGAACAGACTAGAGTTGGTTTAATCCCTTCGGCCTATTTTTATACAGGGGGCAGGTAGGTAGTGCCTGCCTCCTTGTTTTGTTTAACCACTTATACCCATGAGGTTAATGTTTTAAAAGGTAAAATTAAAAGAAGGTTGAGGATTTTATTCCTCTACCTTCTTTTAATTTTATAATAATTTCTCAACAATATTTTCTAATGCGGAATTAGTTTCCACTCCAAGTTTGCCCATGGGATCACCATTGTCATCACTTTCTACAATCTGGGGATCAATAGGAATTTTCCCTAAGAAAAGAAGATTGTTTTCAGCAGCAAGCTTTTCTCCACCACCACTTTTGAAAATATCATGTACAGTATGGCAGTTTGGGCAAACAAAACCGCTCATATTTTCGACGATACCGGCAATGGGAATATTTGCTAGTTTACAAAAATTCAGAGATTTGCGCACGTCAGCCAAAGCAATTTCTTGTGAGGTCGTGACAACAATGGCTTTAGCGTCTTTAATGGTCTGTACTACGGTTAATGGTTCATCTCCTGTACCTGGAGGACAGTCCACAATTAAATAGTCTAGTGGCGACCACTGAGTATCGGCTAAAAATTGTTTAATTACACCAATCTTTACCGGACCGCGCCAAATTAGAGCAGCATCATTGTCGGCCAGTAACCCTTGTACTGTCATTACTTCTAGATTGTCATTATATTTGTAAGGCAACATTTTATTACCAACAACATTGAGAGGAATGCCCGTAAGACCGAGGATTCCTGCAATACTAGGACCGTGGAGATCAACATCTAACAAACCAACTTTGAAGCCCTTGTTGCTTAAAATAAGGGCAATATCGGCTGCCACAGTACTTTTACCAACACCACCTTTACCACTCATTACAATTAATTTGTGCTTCACTTGGGCTAAAAAACTTTCAATATTTGTCTCTTGCTCTGTAGGTTCAGGTTTACTGCTGCAACTAGAGCAATTGTCATGGGAACAATTATCACAGTCTGACATTAATATTCCTCCTTTAAAACATCCACTATAGTTTATTATAGTAGAAACGTCACATTGTTGCAAATGTTATGATCTGTGAAAAAAACGGTAAAACGGTTTTTTGCTTTTATTTTCGTGTATAATGATAGATATAGGAATAGGAGGTATGAAAATGAAATTAAATAATACTTGTAAAAAAATAGTGCTGATGTTTTCTATAGCAGGAATGTGTTTAGGAACAACAATAGCAGCCGCAGAAAATCAACAACATATGTTGGCTGATGGTGAATTGTTTACCACTTCGCGGGTAGTAGAAACAAGTAAAGTATTATACGAAAACAAATTAAATGGTTCTTGGGTGTGGCATGGTACTGATGGGTATCCTTTGGGTTTGACTTTTGGCGTTTTTGCTAATGGTAAGCAATTGTCGGAAGCCGCGGTAAAAGGTACTGTTGCTGGGACTACGAAGGGTGTTCCTACTAAAGCGGAAATGCTACAAGCCGCAAAAAATCGCTATGGTGTTAAGGGCTATGAAAACAAATTAGTTATATATGGCACTACAGGCGCTAGTGCAGTTGAAACTGCTATTGCCATTCATAAAATAGAGCTTTTTGGTAGGCTGCTTAATGTAACGGTGGCACTTACTGATGCTGAGAAAAATAAACCGTTAACCTTGAATTTGATTTATCCTGAAACTATGAAGGCTATCTCTCTAAAAAATTTACCGAAAGTTGGCAATTTGCGTGTGCGTTTTGTGGATATGAAAGGTAATGCTTTACAAACAGAGGATGTTTTGCTAGAGCGTTAATAGTTAGGGGTTTTGCTTAATGGATTTGCACTTATTTGTCGTAACTTCAGTGGCAGTTTTTGCCGCTACTATGTTTCAAACTATAGCAGGGTTCGGGTATGCAATTATAGGAGTTCCGCTTCTTTCCGGTATTTTAGGAATTAAGGAAACAGTGATTTTCCTTTTAATAGGCAGTATATATATGCGCGTTTATGTAGTATTTAAGGTGCGTAAAGAACTGGAATTTAGCATGGTCAAAAGGATATTTTTGGGTGCTATGGTGGGAATTATTCCGGGAAGTATGATGTTAAGGTATTTGGATGGTAACTCTTTGCGCATTGTTTTGGGTGTAACTTTAATTTTAGCGGTTATAGTTTTAAGCTCCAATTATAGTTGGCATACAGTACATGAGAAATTAGAGCAATTTTGTTTTGGGATTATTGGTGGGTTTTTTAATGGTTCTACCAGTGTAGGAGGGCCGCCTATCGTGCTTTATATGCTTAATGCTAAACAGCCTAAAGACAAAATGCGAGCAAATTTATTTTTATATTTTCTTATGACAAATATTTTTACAATGATAGTTTGGCTCTTCCTTGGAAGTGCACATTTTTCTGATGTAGTGGGTTTACCTTTGTGGACACTGCCGGCGGCTTTTCTTGGTATTTACGCAGGTGAAAAGATTTTTTTTCATATTAATCAGCATTTATTTAATCGTATTGCTATGGCGACGATTTTGCTTAGTGGGTTAAATATGATTTATAAAGGCTTGATGCTGTAATATTTTTAACAGTATTAATTATGTTTTTTGTAGTTTACTTTTTTCTCTTGACAGGTACTGGTTTTGGAGTTAAGATTACACCAATTAGTTTACCTAATTAGTTTAAAAGGCGGTACTTATGATGGATGCACAAAATACAATGAATTGGACAACTGAATTTGCGTTTACTTTTGACCAAAGCTATTACTTTAGCGTTGGTTATTTTACTTGCGCACAATTTCATAGTTCTAATTCCGTAGCGAGACATCATAAATAGAGGCCACTTGTTTGACCTTTAACTAAAGAATGGTTATGATACAGACTCCTTGCGAGTCTGTTTTTTTTATCCAAAAATTATCCAAAAATTTTAAGGGAGAGTGTTTAGAATGATTATTGTAATGAAACCGGGCGCACCAGTAGAAGAGTGTAATAAAATTAAAATGGGGTTGGAAAAACAGGGCTTTTACATTAATGAAAGTAGGGGTGTTAATTTCTGCATACTTGGTGTAGTTGGTGATACCAGTATGGTTGACAAACGTCGTATTAGTGCCAATGATTGGGTAGAAAAGATTATGGCTGTACAGGAACCATACAAGCGTGCCAACCGTCTTTTTCATCCGGAAAATACAATAGTTGATGTATGTGGACAAAAAATTGGTGGTAAGAAATTGGCGATTATTGCAGGACCCTGTTCTATTGAAACAACAGTACAAATGAATACGGTAGCGTCGGCAGTAAAAGCTGCGGGAGCAAATTTCCTTCGTGGCGGTGCCTTTAAACCCCGTACTTCTCCTTATTCGTTCCAAGGACTAAAGGAGCAAGGTTTGGATATGTTAGTGGAGGCAGGAGAAAATAATAGGCTTCCCATCGTTACAGAAATTATGTCTATAGACAAGATAGAAAAATTTGTTGAGTGCGTTGACGTTATTCAGGTAGGAGCCCGCAATATGCAAAATTTTGAACTTTTGAAAGAGTTGGGAAAAACTAACGTTCCAATTTTATTAAAACGAGGGTTATCAGCTACTATTGAAGAGTGGCTTATGTCAGCAGAATATATTATGTCCGGTGGTAATGATAATGTTATTTTGTGTGAACGAGGTATTCGTACTTTTGAAACTTACACGCGTAATACTTTAGATCTCAGTGCTATACCAGCAGTGAAAAGACTCAGTCATTTGCCGGTTATAGTTGATCCAAGTCATGCTGCAGGCATGTGGTGGATGGTAGAGCCCTTGGCTAAAGCGGCAGTAGCAGTAGGTGCAGATGGTCTTATGATTGAAGTCCACAACGATCCGGAGAATGCTTGGTGTGATGGTGGACAGAGCTTAAAGCCGGAAAGATTTGCTGATTTAATGCAAGAATTGAAAAAAATTGCAGCTATTGTAGATCGAGAAATTTAAAGGAGGAACGCATATTATGATTATTGTACTAAAACCAGGTGCTCCCCAAGAAGAATGTGAAAAGATAAAAGGTATTTTGTTAAAAAACAATTTCCAAATAAATGAAATTGTTGGCGTTAATATGACTATTTATGGTGTTGTAGGTGACACTAGCACTTTTGATCCTCGTCTTATTACTGTTAATGATTGGGTAGAAAAAGTAATGCGTGTACAAGAGCCTTTTAAAAGGGCAAATCGCATGTTTCATCCCGAGGCGACCATTATCGACGTCAGTGGGGTGAAATTTGGCGGTAAAAGGCTAGCTGTTATTGCAGGGCCTTGTTCCATTGAAACAAAAGAACAAATGAACACGGTAGCTGCTGCTGTTAAAGCTGCCGGTGCTACACTTTTGCGCGGAGGGGCTTTTAAGCCTCGTACATCGCCGTATTCCTTTCAAGGGCTTAAAGAAAAAGGGCTAGAGATGCTTACGGCAGCCGGTAAGGAAAATAATTTACCGGTTGTAACAGAGATTATGTCTGCTGATAAAATAGAAGAATTTGTGGATTGCGTGGATTTGATTCAAGTTGGGGCACGTAATATGCAGAATTTTGAACTTTTGAAAGAGCTGGGAAAAACTAACGTGCCTATTCTATTAAAACGTGGTTTATCAGCTACTATTGAAGAGTGGCTCATGTCAGCAGAATATATTATGGCTGGAGGGAATGAGAGAGTTATTCTCTGTGAACGAGGTATTCGTACTTTTGAAACATATACACGTAATACCTTGGATCTTAGCGCCATACCCGCCATAAAGAAACTTAGCCATTTACCAATTATAGTTGATCCAAGTCATGCCGCAGGCATGTGGTGGATGGTAGAACCTTTGGCGAAAGCTGCTATAGCAGTAGGTGCCGATGGCCTTATGATTGAAGTTCATAATGATCCGGAAAACGCTTGGTGTGATGGTGGACAAAGCCTAAAACCTGAACGTTTCGATAATTTGATGAAGGAACTTTCTGAGATTGCACAAATAGTTGGAAGAGAACTATAATGTAGTTATAACAATTGAAAGATTGAAAGTGGGTTGTTTATTTTGCAGGGTAAATTACAAGATATTACTTTTGGCATTATAGGCTTAGGTTTAATTGGTGGTTCTTATGCTAAAGCGTTAAAAAACTTAAAAGTAAAAAATATTATTGGTGTAGACAGCAATCCTATCGTAGCTATGATGGCTAAGGATGAAGGGGTTATTACGGAAAATTGTAACGATTCCATGGAGCCGCTAAAGCGAGCTGACGTTATTATTTGCGCTTTATATCCGGCGGCCGTTTTAAATTTCGTGCAAAAAAATGTCCAATATTTTAAAAAGGATATGCTTTTTACAGATGTTATGGGTATTAAGGGAGATGTTTTAGAGCAGGTAGATGAGCTATTGGGTGCTGAACAAGATTTTGTTTCAGGACATCCCATGGCAGGGCGCGAAGGCCAGGGGTATGGACAGTCTGCTGCTGAAATTTTTAACGGTGCGAATTATATAATAGTACCGCGGGTTCATAATAATAAGGATAAAATAGCTTGGTTAAAAAAATTCGCCTATGAGCTAGGTTGCAAAAATGTGGTAGAGGTAACAGCAAAAGAACACGATGAAATAATTGCTTATACAAGCAATTTGCCCCATGCAATGGCGATAGCTCTTATAAATAGTGATTCTATGACACCAAATAATAAGTACTTTATTGCCGGTGGGTTTCGTGATGCTACAAGGGTAGCAGATATAAATGTAGCTTTGTGGGCAGATTTATTCGTTAGTAATAGAAAGAATGTAATAAGCGAAATTGCTAAATTGCAAAAACAATTAGAACGCTGGAGTAATGCTTTGGAAAAAGGCAGTAAGGAAGATTTAGAGCAGATGATGCTCAGTGCCAAGGAGAAGAGGAAGGATTTGTTCAATGCAAAAAATTATCGTTGAATTGGGTGCATACTCTTATAATATTATTATAGATAAAGGTTTGTGGTTAAATATTGGTGCCAAAATACGCCGGATTTCCTCTGCTGAAAAAGTGGCCATTATTACAGATGACACGGTAGATTCTCTTTATGGAGAATATTTGGCACAGCAGCTTAGGCTGGAAAATTTTACGGTTACTCGTATTGCCATAGAGCATGGAGAACAAAGTAAGAATTTACAGGTTCTAAGTAATGTTTATGCTGACTTGGCCGCTTTTGGAATAACGCGCAGTGACCTTATTATTACATTAGGTGGAGGAGTCCCCGGGGATTTGGGTGGATTTGCCGCTGCAACCTTTTTGCGCGGTATTGATTTTATTCAAATACCTACTACTCTTTTAGCACAACTAGATAGCAGTGTTGGTGGTAAAGTAGCAGTGGATTTACCTGCAGGGAAAAATTTGGTGGGCAGTTTTTATCAGCCAAAAGCAGTTTTTATTGATCCAACGTTACTTGAAAGCCTTCCACAGAGGTATTTACATGATGGACTGGCAGAAGCAATTAAATATGCCGCTTTTGGGGATGAAGAGCTTTTTGCAAAGTTAGAAGCATTCTCTAGTGATGCTGAACTATTGGCAAACATTGAGGGAATAATTTCTACTTGTTGCCGCATAAAGGCTCGCATAGTGCAAAAGGATGAACGTGATACAGGTGAGCGGATGCTTTTAAATTTTGGGCATACTATCGGTCACGCCGTAGAAAAATGCTACAATTACGAAAAATACACACATGGTGAAGGCGTGGGTATTGGTATGGTACGATTAACAGAGCAAACGGAAAAACTGGGTATTACTGCAATTGGAACAAGTGAACGGTTGCGTAAAATATTAACCCAATATACATTGCCCACTGACGCGCAATTAAATTCGGGACAAATTATTGATGTTATCACCATGGATAAGAAAAAAAGCGGTAATGCAATTACGCTTGTTGTTTTAGATAAGATTGGCTCAGGTAGGTTGATTAAAATTCCTTTCACAGATTTAGCAAAATACATTTTCTAGGAGTTTGTATGACTACATTACGGATAACACCAACAAAGTTAACAGGAAAAGTACATATTCCTTCCTCAAAAAGCATGGGACATCGCCAGCTTATTTGTGCGGCACTGGCAAAAGGAAAAAGCATAATAAATAATATCAGTATATCAGATGATATAGTTGCTACTTGTAGAGCGCTGCGGGCTCTAGGAGCGCATATAGACATTAACGAAGATAATGGTGACAGGGTTAGTATTACTGTTAGTGGCGGGTGTTTGCATGTGTGTGATAACAAAATAGATTGTGGTGAGTCAGGCTCAACTTTGCGCTTTATGATACCAATAGGAGCCTTGTGCCAGGAGAAAATAACCTTTATTGGTCATGGCAAATTGGTGACTAGGCCATTGCAAGCCTATTATGATATTTTTGCTAAACAAGGTATAGCTTATGCTACGGCAGAAGGTGGGAATTTGCCATTGAGCTTAAAGGGTCCGTTGCAAGCGGGAAAATATGTGTTACCCGGTAATGTTAGTTCTCAGTTCATTAGTGGCTTGCTTTTTGCTTTGCCACTTTTAACAGGTGATTCTACTTTGGATATTATAGGGCCATTAGAATCTGAAGGATATATTGCCATGACTTTAAGCGCTTTGTCTAAATATGGTGTAGAAATTAAGCATAAAAATTATAGAAGCTATGAAATTAGTGGTAAGCAAAAATATGAACCTAAAAGTACCCCGGTGGAAGGTGATTTTTCCCAAGTCGCTTTTTGGTTGGTCGCAGGAACCTTGGGAGAATCTGTTGGCGGAAATGGTATGCAGACAGCTTCATTACAGGGAGATAAGGTAATTGTTGATATTATTAAGGCCATGGGTGGAAATATCAGTTGGGAAGGCACGGAAATTCTAGCGCAACCGGCAGCGACACATGGCACAATTATTGATGCGGCTAACTGTCCGGATATTATCCCTGTATTGACGGTATTGGCCGCCCTTAGTAAAGGCAAAACGGAAATAATTAATGCGGGACGTTTGCGTATTAAAGAATGTGATAGGTTGGCCGCTATAACCTTAGAATTAAATAAAATTGGTGCCAGGATTCAAGAACTGCCTGCCGGTCTTATAATAGAGGGGGTAGATAGTTTTACCGGTGGAGTGGTTGATTGTTGGAACGATCACCGTATTGCTATGAGTTTAGCTGTTGCCAGTATTAAGTGCCGAGAGCCGTTAGTGCTTACCGGAGCAAACTGTGTAGCAAAATCTTATCCAAGGTTTTGGGAGGATTTTGCCAGCTTAGGAGGACGCTATGAGTAGTATATTTGGAGACAGAATAAAAATGACGATTTTTGGCGAGTCCCATGGACCGGCAATTGGCTTAGTTATTGATGGGTTACCTGCCGGGGTTGAATTAAATCTAGATACCATCAACCTAGAAATGGCTAGAAGAGCGCCAGGGCGTAGTGAATTGTCGACTGCTAGAAAAGAAAAAGACACATATATTATTGAAAGTGGCATGTTTAGTGGTAAAACAACCGGCATGCCTCTTTGTGCTCTTATCCCTAATGAAGATCAACACTCCAAAGATTACAGCATTTTAAAAAATGTTATGAGGCCTGGGCATGCTGATTATTCCGGTTGGATTAAATATAAGGGGTTTAATGACTATCGAGGCGGAGGAACTTTTTCCGGACGCTTAACGGCTCCCTTGGTATTTATGGGGGCGGTAGCAAAACAAATTTTAGCTGCTAGAGATATCTTTATTGGTGCCCAGATAACCAGTGTTGGTGGTGTAGAAGGAACGGACTTTAATCCACTGGGGGAGACGGCAGAAGTGCTTCTGGGATTGGCTAAAAAGAATTTGCCGGTACTATGTTCTGCATATGCTGATGCAATGATAAGTGCTATTATGGCGGCTAAGAAAGGCAAAGACTCAGTAGGCGGGACAGTTGAATGTATGGCTATAGGTGTTCCTGCTGGATTGGGTGAACCTTATTTTGATTCTGTTGAAAGCCGCTTAGCTCATGTGCTTTTTTCTGTGCCTGCTGTTAAAGGGGTAGAATTTGGTAAGGGGTTTGGATTTTCTACAATGCTTGGCAGCCAGGCTAATGATGCCATGTATATGAGTGAAAATACTGTAAAAACTAAGACTAATAATAACGGCGGTATCTTAGGCGGAATTACCAATGGTATGCCTTTACTTTTTAAAGTGGGCATTAAACCAACGCCATCTATAGCTTTAACTCAGAACACAGTTGACGTGTCTAAAGGCTGTAATACTACTTTAGAAATCAATGGAAGGCATGATCCTTGCATAGTACAAAGGGCTGTTCCTGTCATAGAAGCAGTGACCACCTGGACAATTTTGGACTTGCTTTTGGCAGCGAATAGGAGCTAAAACGGTATGAAAAAGTTGGATTTAGTCCAAATAAGGAAAGAAATTGATTGTATTGATTCAGACATAGCCCGGCTTTTTGAAAAGCGTATGGAAACTGTAAGCAAGGTGGCTGAATACAAAAAAGAAAACAATTTGCCTGTGCGAGATAAGCAGCGGGAGGCAGTTGTTTTGGACAAATGCAAACAGAGGGTGCAAAATTCTGCCTATGCCGATGGTTTGCGTAAGATTATGGCACAGATTATGGATATTGCCGTAGAACGAGAAGAACAACTTTTGGGATAAAAAAAGACAATTGTGCCACTGATGGCCACTAAGGGGACTCCTGTACCTGTTGGCTATCAAGGAGTTGAGGGAGCCTATAGCTATTTGGCTGTAAAAAAATATTTTAATAATGCCAATGTAACTATTCATAACTTTACTTTGTTTGAAGACGTTGCTAAAGCGGTACAAGATGGAACAATAAAATACGGTGTTCTGCCTATTGAAAATTCATCTACAGGTGGTATTACTGAGGTATATGACTTAATTAGACGGTATGGTTGTTATATTGTTGGCGAACAATGCGTGAAAGTAGAACACAATCTAATGGCTTGGCCTGGTTCTAAGTTAGACGATATTACTGAAGTGTATTCTCATCCCCAGGGGTTTTCTCAGTGCCGACCTTTTTTTAGGCAATATCCTCATATGCAGCAAATTCCTTATTTTAATACCGCTAAAGGGGCAGAGTTAGTAAGCAAGCAAAAAACGAATTATATGGCTGCAGTAACGTCTAAGGAAGCAGCTGATATCTATGGGCTGGAAATTTTGGCGGCCGGTATTAATGCTAATACGAATAACTACACAAGATTTTTTGTCGTTGCAGCCGAACCTGTAAAAAGTAAAGAAGCAGATAAAATAACCATGGTAGTTTCTTTGAAACATGAACCTGGATCCTTATATCGTTTGCTGGGTTATTTCGCGACATGTGGTCTGAATTTGCTTAATATAGAATCTCGCCCCATTGAGGGTAAGTCTTGGGAATACTTTTTTCATATTGATGTGAGCGGCAATTTAAATGACCGGGAAGTAAAAAAAGCCTTGAGGGAAATAAAACAAGAAACCATTGAATGTAAGATATTGGGAAATTATGTGTCAGATAAAACATGAGGTGAAATATGAAATTTGGGCTATTGGGTGAAAAATTAGGACACAGTCTTTCTCCACAAATACATAACTTAATATTTCGCAAAATTGGTATAGAGGGCGAATATGATCTTTTGGAAGTAGAAAAGCAGAATTTGGAGGATATGCTGGAGCACTTACCTGAAAAATATGGGGGCGTTAACGTAACGATTCCCTATAAAATTGCTGTAATGAAGAATTTAGCCTTCATTTCGCCAGAGGCAAAAGCTATCGGAGCGGTTAATACCATATATTTTGTCAATGGCGAGAAGAGAGGGTATAATACGGATTACTTTGGTTTTGGACAATTGCTGGAGCATAATGCTATTGCCGTTGAAAATAAAGATGTCGTTATATTAGGCAGCGGAGGCGCAGCCCGTGCAGTGGTACAATATTTTGTTGATAATTGCGTCAATAGTATAACTATAGCATCCCGTAACCCTCAAGAGGCATGTAATAAATTTTCTGATTTTAAGGCTTTGCCAAAGCTGAATTTTCTCAATTATGAGAGATTATTTGAGCGTGGTGATGGTGACCTTCTCGTCAATACAACGCCCATAGGTATGTATCCTAATATGGAGGTATCTCCTGTTCCCAAAGAGATTGTAGCTGGGTATAGAGCAGTAGTTGATCTTATATACAATCCATCAGAAACCCTTTTCATGAGATATGCCAGAGAAGCAGGTCGCAAAAACTGTAATGGCTTTTACATGCTAATAGCACAGGCCTTAGCAGCAGAGGAAATATGGTTGGGGTGTAAAATAAATCGCGAAATTATTGCCGATATCGCGCAGAAAATGCAGGAGGAATAATATGAATAACATTATCCTTATTGGTATGCCTGGTTGTGGTAAAACAACAATAGGACGAGAATTGGCAAAAAAACTTGGATGCTATTTTTTCGATGCGGACCAAGTACTGGAAGAAGTTTCCGGACAAACTATACATGAGCTTTTTGCTCAAGGAGAAGAAACTTTCCGTGACGCCGAAAGCGAAACCATAGTATATTTAGCCTCCAAGGTTAAAGGTGTTATAGCTACCGGTGGCGGTGTCATAAAACGCGAAGAAAATATGCAGGTATTAGGTAATTCCGGAGTTATTATATTCATTAATCGTTCTCCTGAAGAAATTATTGCAGATATAGATACGGAAACCAGGCCGCTTTTAGCGGAGGGCAAAGAAAGAATTCACCAGCTTTACGCGGAACGCATAGAGCTTTATCGCAAGTATGCTGATTACGAGGTAGGCACAGGTAAAAAATGGTCAGAAATTCTACCTGAGATTTTTGCTATATTGGAGGGGATGGGTATATGAAAATTTTGGTATTAAATGGCCCAAATATTAATTTGCTCGGTATGCGGGAAAAGGAAATCTACGGGCAGGATGATTATGTTGCATTGTGTCAATACATTAAGAGTACAGCACAAGAATTGCATGTAGAGGTAGAGATTAAACAGTCAAACAGCGAGGGAGAATTAGTAACGTTTATTCAAGATGCAGTGGACAATTTTGATGGCATTGTTATAAATCCAGCTGCTTATACACATTATAGTGTGGCAATATTAGATGCACTAAAGGCTGTTAATCTTCCCGCTGTAGAGGTACATATGAGTAATATTCATAAAAGAGAAGAATTCAGGCATAACTCTGTAACTGTTGCTGGTTGTATAGGACAGATATGCGGTTTGGGTTTTGCCGGCTACAGCTTGGCTATGAGATATTTGACTATTACAATAGCCGCTGAATAAAATCATTTAGTCTAATTAATGAAAAAAACCATTTATCACGTCTAAGATAATAACGGTGATAAATGGTTTTTTATTGGTAAAAATAAAGTTGTGTTAAGGAAGTTCACTGACCATTTTTTCAATATATACACTGGTGCTTGGATAAGCGGCAGAGGTGCCAACTTCTTCCAGAATGCCCATAATGTCAAAATTAACTTTCTCTTTAGCATAGGTATAAGCGCTAAAATCAGTAAGGTGTGAATAACAAATTATGCGTATATCTAAACTGCTGCTATTCATTTGATTAAATACCACAAGAATATCTTCATTGCAAATATCATCATTTTTAATAAGGCTGGCTTTCACCTTCTCTACAATTTCTTGTAGTTGTTTTCGTGTAGTATTATAAACAACACCCACAGTTATATCAATACGGCGTTTATTGCGTTTTGTGTAGTTAATAATGGGAGTTGTAGTAAGTAAAGAATTGGGAATATAGACCAAGGCTTGTTCAATAGTACGAATACTGGTGCTGCGAAAAGATATTTGTTCGATGGAGCCTTCAATGCTGTTACAAATAACCCAGTCACCCACATTAAAAGGTTTATCAGCTAAAATTATCATGCCGGCAAAAATATTGGACATAGTATCTTTGGCCGCTAGAGAAATGGCTAATCCACCTAAAGACAAACCGGCAATAAAGCCATTAATATCATAACCCCATTCACTGATTATCATGGCAGTACCTAAAACAAGCAGGACCGTGCGGAAAAAAGCGGATAGTATATTAGAAATAGAGTAATTCACTTTAAAACCTAAATAA
>JAAYAE010000300.1 GCA_012719555.1 Acholeplasmataceae bacterium
ACATAGAACTGTATTACGATAAAGCAAGTATTGATTATCTTTGCATAGATCGTAAAAAAGTTCTTGCCAAATGTTTGTAAATAATGTAATATATATCAGTAACATGTTTGCTAGTATGGTCCGCTAGCTCAGTTGGTAGAGCACCTGACTCTTAATCAGGGTGTCAAGAGTTCGAGCCTCTGGCGGATCACCAAACTTGGCCGGTTGGTCAAGAGGTTAAGACACCGCCCTTTCACGGCGGTATCGCGGGTTCAATTCCCGCACCGGTCACCAATACCGGGCGATTAGCTCAGCTGGGAGAGCGCCTGCCTTACAAGCAGGATGTCGGCGGTTCGATCCCGTCATCGCCCACCATTTTTTTTTGCCTGTTTTATGGCCCAGTAGTTTAGTTGGTTAGAATGCCGCCCTGTCACGGCGGAGGTCGTCGGTTCAAGTCCGTCCTGGGTCGCCATTATGCCTCGGTAGCTCAGTTGGTAGAGCAAGGGACTGAAAATCCCTGTGTCCGCAGTTCGATTCTGCGCTGAGGCACCATTTTTGCGGTGCTTGTGATGTATGTATGTTTTAGTAAAAGGACGGTGCTTATATGACTTTTACAATTATGTGGTTTTTGATTGCTTTATGTCTTTGCCGTTGTTTGTATGTAAGCATTAGAGACAAAAATTATGCTCATATTGCTGCATCTTTTGTTTTGCTTATGTGGGCTATTTATAAAACAGCTTTGCTGTTAGGTGCTGTCCCCGCATCATATATGATTAACTGAGATATTTTTAATGCTATTAGTACTGCTAAAGAAATTTTAGCAGTGCTTTTTTTTTTGCAAACACTAAATATTGATTTTGTAAATAAAAAAAGTACAACATGTTGTGCTTTTTGTTGCAATGGAGAATGATTTGCGATATCATTAACCTATTGAATATCACTAATGTGCTTATCCGATGATTACGAGAAATAATGTTGGACGAAAAGGAGGAATATTATGAAGGTTATAAAAAGAGATGGTACTACCGTTGATTTTGACAGCAGTAAAATTATTGTAGCTATTCAAAAAGCAAACGCGGCGGTTGAAGAAAGTGAACGTGTTGACAACGCTAGCATTGAAATGATTGCCAAGTATGTAGAGGACAGGCATAACGATAGATTGCTAGTAGAAAATATTCAGGATATGGTTGAACGGCAACTAATGAATTTGGGAAAATTTTCTTTAGCTAAAGCATATATTATTTATCGCTATACTAGAGCACTGGTGCGTAAATCAAATACCACAGACGAATCTATCCTTTCGCTTATTCGCAATAGCAACAAGGATGTTATGGAGGAAAACTCTAATAAGAATGCCGTTATGGCTTCTACTCAAAGAGATTTGATTGCTGGCGAGGTTTCCAAGGATTTAACGCGTCGGATTATTTTACCGGAAAAGATTTCCAGAGCTCACGATGCAGGGATTTTACATTTTCATGATGCGGACTATTTTATTCAACCAATCTTTAATTGTTGCCTAATTAATCTTGGAGATATGTTAGATAATGGTACGGCTATGCATGGGAAAATGATTGAGAGTCCCAAGAGTTTTCAAGTAGCGTGTACAGTTATGACACAGATTATTGCCTCTGTTGCTTCTTCCCAGTATGGGGGGCAATCTGTAGATATTTCACATCTAGGCAAATATTTGCGTCGCAGTAAAGATAAATTTAGGGGCAAATTGTTAAAGGAAACCCAAGGGAAAATTCCGGATGATGTTCTGGAAAAGATTTTGGACGGGCGTGTTAAAGATGAACTGGCAAGCGGTGTACAAACTATCCAATACCAGATTAATACTTTAATGACCACAAATGGTCAGTCACCATTTGTAACGTTATTTTTAAATTTGGACAAAGATGATGAATACATTGAAGAAAATGCCATGATTATAGAGGAAATTTTACGCCAACGGTTAGAGGGTATTAAGAATGAGGCTGGTGTGGCTGTTACTCCTGCTTTCCCGAAGTTGGTATATGTTTTAGACGAACATAATTGCTTACGGGGCGGTAAATATGATTATCTTACTCACTTAGCCGTTAAATGTTCTATTAAACGTATGTACCCGGATTATATCTCTGCAAAAAAAATGCGCGAGACTTACGCAGGAAACGTATTTTCTCCCATGGGCTGCCGTTCTTTTCTCAGTGCTTGGAAGGATGAGACGGGAAAATACAAATTTGAGGGACGTTTTAATCAAGGAGTAGTATCTCTTAATTTGCCTCAAATTGGTATAATCGCCAAAGGCAACGAAGATACATTTTGGAAATTATTGGATGAGCGGTTGGAATTGTGCCATGAAGCTTTAATGGTGCGTCACAGGGCGCTAATGGGCATTAAATCAGACGTAAGCCCTATTCATTGGCAACATGGGGCTATCGCCCGCTTAGCGAAAGGCGAAACTATTGACAAATTATTAGAGGGCGGCTATTCAACACTTTCTTTAGGTTATATTGGTTTATATGAGATGACTAAGGTTATGAAAGGTGTTAGCCAAACTGCTCCTGAGGGCGAAGAGTTTGCCTGTCGGGTTATGAAATATTTGCGGGCAGCTTGTGATCGCTGGAACGAAGAAAGTCACCTAGGATTTGCGTTATATGGAACTCCCGCAGAATCCTTGTGCTATCGCTTTGCTCGTATTGATAAGGAACAATTTGGCGATATTAAAGATGTTACCGACAAAGGTTATTACACAAATTCTTACCACGTTGATGTACGTGAAGAGATTGATGCTTTTTCTAAATTCTCTTTTGAGAGTCAATTCCAAAAGATTTCTTCCGGTGGGGCTATTTCCTACGTGGAAATCCCGAATATGAGGAAAAATCCAACGGCTATTGAGGATATTGTTCGCTTTATTTACGATAATATTCAGTATGCTGAATTTAATACTAAATCAGATTATTGCCAAGTTTGTGGCTTTGATGGAGAAATTATTATAAATGATAATTTGGAATGGGAATGCCCACAGTGCCACAATAAAGATCAAGGAAAGATGAATGTAACTCGCCGTACTTGTGGATATTTGGGTGAGAACTTCTGGAATGTTGGCAAGACTAAGGAAATAAAATCGCGAGTATTGCATTTATAATGGGGGCCTAGAAATGAATTATGGGGCAATAAAAAAGCACGATGTGGCTAACGGCTTAGGCGTGCGGGTATCTCTTTTTGTCAGTGGCTGCACCCATCATTGCCCAGAATGCTTTAATGAAGAAGCGTGGGATTTTGCTTATGGGCAGCCATTTACTAAGGCGGCAGAAGAAGAAATTATAGTTGCTTTAAAACCGGAATACATTAGAGGGTTTTCTCTTTTAGGAGGTGAACCCTTTGAACCTGCAAATCAAGAGGTCTTAGTAGGGGTATTGCGAAATATCAGAGAAAAATATCCGGAAAAGACAATCTGGTGTTATAGTGGTTATCTTTTTGATACGGAAATGCTGGCCGGCAAATTGGGAAATCCTAAAATAACGCGAGAAATGCTTTCTTATATAGATATTTTGGTAGATGGTGAGTTCCATATTGCTGAGAAAAATTTAAACTTACGTTTTCGTGGCAGTAGTAA
>JAAYAE010000028.1 GCA_012719555.1 Acholeplasmataceae bacterium
ATCTTGGAAAGTCAAATTAAAGGCCATAGATTTACAACCTTCAGCAACTTGCTTACCGGTATAAAGATCAAATACTTTGACGTTAGTCAAAAGTTCTCCTCCATTAGCACGAATAACCTTTTCTAACTCCGCCATGGAAACTTCTGTAGGTACAACTACCGCAATATCACGAGAAGTGCTTGGGAACTTAGGTAAGCGTTGATACTGTGGTATAGTTGTTGCCCCAGCTACTAATGGCTCTATTTCTATTTCCAACAAATAGGCAACTGCTCCTAGTTCAAAGTTCTCTTCTACTGTAGGATGTACTTCGCCAAAATAACCTATAATTTTACCTTCACACTCAATAGCACAACTTTTGCCCGGATGCAGGAAGGGTTCCGCAACAGGAATAAGCTTATAGTCAGCAACTTGCAATTTTTCCATAAGACCTTCCAATACACCCTTCATATCATAGAAATCTACATCTTCATGGCTTTCATTCCAATTAAGTTCATTGCGTTTGCCACTGAGTACGGCACACAAAACCTGATGCTCTTTAGGGAATTCTGTTAATGGTAAGCTTTTAGGAATGAAGATTCTACCTACTTCAAAAATACCAACTTTAGTATGTTGGCGAGCTAAGTTATAAGAAGCCGCCGCTAATAGGCTAGGAGCCATAGTAGTACGCATTGTTTTAAACTCGTCGCTGATAGGATTAATTATTTCGATAGCTTTGCGACGATTATCATCTTGGGCTAGCTGCATTTTATCAAAAGCATTTGCATGAATAAAACTATAAGTCATAACTTCATCCAAGCCTGCCGTTACCATATAATCTTGTATTGCGTCCCTTACGTCTTCGATAACCGCTTGGCGTCCTTGTACTATATCCAAACGCGGCAAGTGCGAAGCAATATTGGCAAAATTATGCATACGAGCAACTTCTTCGCTGATATCAGCATCACAAGTTACGTCAGGCCGCCAAGACGGAGCTGTTATGATTAAAGTATCATCGCCCTCTTCACTGACAGCAAATTGTATTTTTTGCAAAATTCGTATGATTTCCTTCTTGGTGATTATTGTGCCTATACGCTTAGAAATCGCTTCTGCGGTTACTTTTATTACTGCTGGGGTATATTCTATAGGATATGACTCTACGATACCCTCAACTGTTTCACAAGCTTGCATTTGCTCCAAGAGGTGAGCAGCACGATTCAAAGCATTATGTGTAAGTACTGTATCTACACCACGTTCAAAACGTCCTGAGGCTTCACTACGAAGTCCCAATGCTTTAGAAGTGCGGCGTATTGTGGGTCCGTTAAAAGTAGCCGCCTCTAGCAGAACAGTCATAGTTTGATTGGTAACTTCAGTTTCCAATCCTCCCATAACACCGCCCAAGCCAATAGCATGAGTCGTGTCGGCTATGGTAATCATTGAAGGCTCTAATATACGTTCCTGACTATCTAGGGTAACAAGTTTCTCACCGGCAGCAGCACGACGTACAATTAGCGTATGCATGCCCACCTTGTCATAATCATAAGCATGCATTGGCTGTCCTAACTCTAACATAACGTAGTTAGTAACATCCACAACATTGCTTATAGGGCGCATGCCACAAGCACGTAAATGCTTTTGCATCCAAGCAGGAGACGGCATTATTTTAATATTCTTCAAAACACTGACAGCAAAACGGCTGCATAATTCAGTAGCTTCTACTTTGATTGCAGCCATAGCTGCGGCCTGTCCATCAGCAGTTTCTTTTACGGTTAAATCCGGCATTTTTAAATCTGAATTGAGGACTGCCGCTGCCTCCCGAGCCAGTCCCAATATATTAAAACAATCACCACGATTGGAGGTTAAATCAATATCTAAAACCACATCATCTAAACCCAATACAGGTTTAACATCTATACCAATGGGAGTATCCGCCGGCAGAATAAAAATACCGCTGCGTTGTTCAGGTAACAAAAGTTTGCTATCAATACCCAACTCCTCAGCACTACACAACATACCAAAAGAATCCAAACCGCGCATTTTTGCTTTTTTTAGTTTCATACCACTTGGCAGTTGCGATCCTACTACGGCAACAGGTACTATATCATATTGGCTTACATTTTGTGCACCGGTTAAAATCTGCACTAATTCACCTTGTCCCAAATTCATCATACAAATCCACAAATGGTCAGAATTAGGATGCCGTTCGATAGTTTCTACCTTCCCTGTTATTACACCCTCAAGACCTTCTCCCAAATGTATAACTTGTTCTACTTCTAGGCCAACACCGGTAAGTTTATCTGCCAACTCTTCCGGAGTTACATTAATATCAACATATTCTTTCATCCAATTCAAAGACGCTAACATAATTTTCCTCCTTATTTAAATTGTCTGATAAACCGCAAGTCATTTTCAAAGAATAAACGTAAATCATCAATGCCATATTTCAACATAGCAATACGCTCCACGCCCATACCAAAAGCAAATCCGCTAACTTTTTCCGGATCAAAGCCACTCATGCGCAATACATTGGGGTGGACCATACCGCTTCCCAATATTTCCAGCCAGCCGGAATTTTTGCATACACGGCAACCCTTGCCGCCACACATAACACAACTAATATCAACTTCCGCAGAAGGCTCTGTGAAAGGAAAGAAGCTAGGGCGCAAACGTATTTTTACGTCGTTGCCAAACATTTCCTTACAAAAAACTTCTAATGTTCCTTTTAAATCTGCCAAACTAATATTTTTATCAATAACTAATCCTTCTACCTGATGAAACATAGGAGAATGCGTAGCATCATAATCATTACGGTAAACAGTTCCCGGACAAATCATACGAATAGGAGAATTGCCCTTATTCTCTTGCATAGTACGAGCCTGTACCGGAGATGTTTGCGTACGCAATAAAAACTCTTCCGTAATATAGAATGTATCTTGCATATCACGGGCTGGGTGATCTTTAGGTAAATTTAAAGCCTCAAAATTGAAATAGTCGTTTTCAATTTCCGGCCCCTCCATAACAGCGAAACCCATCCGCATAAATATTTTTTTCATTTCTCGCAAAGTCAAGGTTACCGGATGCAAATGACCTTCTCTAGGTTTTCTTCCCGGCAAGGTAATATCAACAGTTTCTGCTGCTAATTTAGCCGCCAACTCTACTTTTTCCAGTTCTTTGCTGCGAGTTTCAATGGCGACTTCCAGTTGATTACGAATATCGTTAACCAACTGCCCAATTACAGGTCTTTCTTCAGGTGACAATTTACCCATGCCGCGCATAATTTCCGTCAAAGAGCCTTTTTTACCTAAATATTGAATCTTCATGTCTTTTAATGCGGCTACTGTAGTAATATTGGCTAAATCCTTTAAGACCTGCTCTTTTAGTTCCTGCAGTTTCTCTTCCATTTTAATGCCTCCTAAAAAAAATAAAACCCCCACCCCGCAAGGGGCGAAAGTTTTCGCGGTACCACCCTAATTTGTACTCCAAAGTCTTAACGTGACCGACGTTTGACCTACGTATTACTCATTCAGCCAAATTGCTCCAAAGTGAACTTCCCTCGCGGCATAACCCTGCAGCTCTCAGCCTAGGCTGCATTTTCTGTAATAACACCAACGACGTACTCTCTTTTTCCTTGCAATAAGTTATATGTATATTAACGTGTGCTATTATAACACAAATTATTATTTAGTGGCAAGCGCCTGCTTATGTAGGGCCTCAAACATAAATACTCCGGCCGCAATAGAAACGTTTAAGCTCTCAGCTTTTCCCTGCATAGGAATAAATGCTTTTTGCTTAGCAGCCTTTAACATATCTTCACTAACGCCATTTGCCTCATTTCCCATAACCAGAGCCACTTTTTCTTCCCATTTAATTTCATATATACTAGTTCCTCCGCTTAAGGAGCTAACCCACAATGCCCAGTTCTCTTTATTACACCAACTACAAAAACTGTTCTTTTCTACATCAGTTATAATTGGCAGATGAAAAATTGATCCCATAGTTGAACGCACTACTTTAGGGCTATATAAATCGGCACAAGCGCTTAAAAGCACTACGCCTGCAGCTCCTGCGGCATCAGCAGTCCTAATTATGGTCCCAACATTACCTGGATCTCGCACTTCATCAAGAACTAGCAGCAGTCCATTTTCGTCTGCCAAATCGTCCAAACTATTATGTTGTTCCTTTACGGTTGCCACAATTCCTTGGGGATTTTTAGTATCTGTGAGACGTTCTATAATAGACCGGCTTACATGATAGCAGGAAACAGCATTGTGTTGCAGCATCAGACTAATTTTCTCCCCACTAACTGTGTCGTCAAAGAAAATTGCCGTAAGCTCCCAGCCGGAATTTATCGCTTCCTGCACTGCCCGCACACCTTCTACAAGGAACTCACGCCGCTGACTGCGGTACTTTTTCAAGTTTAGCTCAGCCGCTTCTTTTACTATGGAATTCTGTAGGGAAGCAATGTCTTTTATCACAATCCTGACTCCATTGCCAGAACAATATTTTTTGCACCAATAACTATTAGG
>JAAYAE010000301.1 GCA_012719555.1 Acholeplasmataceae bacterium
AATATGGAAGCTTCTGATATACCTATGCATCGGCAGCAGGTAATCGTTCATAGTGGAGATACACTTTGGGCTATAGCATCTAGATGGACAGATAAAACTGAGGATGTACGTGAAGTACTATATCGCATACAACAAGAAAATACATTAAAAGGAAATGCTTTTTTACAACCGGGGCAAAAGATAATAGTACCGGTAAGAGAAAGTAATGAAATGTTAGCGCAAAAATAAAAATAGTTCATGGCAGCTTATAAGCTGCCATGAACTATTTTTATTTTTGATATAACATACAAAGTAGATATGGTATACTACAATACAGAAGCTTATATGTAAGGAGGCGAACCTTATGACAACAGTTGGACAAGTAAATTTGTTTAATCCTATTTTAAAGAACATTGATAGGACGGAAACAAAACGTTATGCGGGAATGGGTCGCAGTATACACTTCCCGGAATCGATTATTTCTGAAGCTTGCTCTATTGTTATGTTAGAAAAACATATTAAGACAGTCTGGACTATGTATGAGTATGATTGTATATCAGGTTGTATTAATGGAGATTATAAAATTGCCAGTAAGGAACTGCTTAAGCACTTGAGTTGCTCCAAACGGGTAATACTAATGGCGGCTACAGTGGGCGAAGGAGTAGAAGTAGCTAGTAAAAAGTATTTTGAACAGGGTGAATATGCTTTAGGGCTCTTAATTGATGCCGCTGCTACGGCAGCTGTGGAACAAGCAGCTAATGCACTTTGTACTATGCTTACAGCACAATTTATAAACCAGGGTATTACTTTAACAGCAAGATTTAGTCCTGGATATGGAGATTGGTCTTTGGAGGAGCAAGAAAAAGTTGCACCGTTAGCCCATGTAACATCTATAGGGGTAAATTTAACAAATGCTAAAATGCTAATCCCCAGGAAAAGTATTACAGCAGTGGCGGGATTACAAACCGTCACTGGCGAGGATAATGAAATGGGGTGCAGTCAATGTACCCAAAAAGATTGTATAATGCGGAGGGTTAAGTAATGATAAAGATTTTTGAGGGTGCTATGGGTACATCTTTACAGGCCATGGGTATTGCTGATCAACCATGTCCGGAATATGCTTCAGTAAAGTATCCGGATGAGGTGATGAATATTCACAAAGCTTATGTGGATGTTGGTGCAGATATTTTGGAGTGCAATACTTTTGGCGCAAATCCTTTGAAATTAGCTCAATTTGGATTAGCAGATGCTACCGAGAAAATAAATATAGCAGGTGTAACGGCAGCTCGTAGAGCAGCAAAGAAAGGTGTGGAAATTGCCGGTAATATAGGCCCAAGTGGCAGATTGATTGCTCCGCTAGGAGACTTGAATTTTGATGAGGCGTGTGAATCTTATGCACGACAAATAAAAGCTCTAGCCGGTGCCGGAGTAGATTATATTTTGTTCGAAACCATCATAGATTTGCAAGAAATGCGTGCTGGGGTACTGGCGGCCAAAGCCATGTGCAATTTACCAATAATTTGTCAACTGACCTATGACGCCATGGGGCGTACTGTAACAGGAACGGATCCAAGTACGGCAGCCGCCGTTTTAGAACCACTAGGCGCTAGTATAATTGGCATGAATTGTTCTTTGGGGCCTGAACAGTTGCTGCCTTTGGTAAAAGAATTAGCCTTGTCTACCACACTACCTATTAGCGTGCAGCCTAATGCCGGACTACCATTTATTAAAGCAGGGAAAACATATTTTCCTTTGACACCTGAGGAAATGGGGTATTGGGCACCCAAATTGGTAGAGGCAGGAGCTACAATATTAGGCGGATGTTGTGGTACAACGCCGGCGCATATAAAGGCAATAAAGGAAGCCGTTAACAATATGAATCCTATAGCAAGAACAATATTGCCAACCGGAGTACGATTGGCTTCCCGCAGTAAAAGTATTTGGCTGGGGAAAGGGCATCCTACAGTTCTTATAGGCGAACGCATTAATCCCAGCGGGCGTAAGGCTATGGCGGCAGAAATTAAGACCGGAAATTTAACCTCTGTAAAAAGAGAAGCTTTGGTACAAGTTGAAGCAGGCGCGGGCGTTTTAGATATTAATATGGGCGTGCCCGGTATGGAACAAAAAAAACTTATGGGACATGTGGTAGGAGAACTGGCCATGTTAGTTAATGTTCCTTTTTCGATTGATAGTGTGGAACCGGAAGTTTTGGAAGCAGGCCTTAGAGCTTTTGCAGGGCGGGCGTTAATTAATTCGGTTAGTGACAAGCCCGATGTGAAAGAAAAGGTTTTTGCGCTAGCTAAAAAATATGGTGCGGCAATTTTAGTTCTGCCCTTAGGAGAAAAAGGACTACCTAAGACAACGAGTGAAAGAATTATTATTGCCGGAAAACTAATTGCCGAAGGCAAGGAGGCTGGGCTAAAAGATAATGATTTTATGCTGGATCCTTTAGTTTTAACAGTAGCGTCCGATGGGCAGGCTCCCTCAGAAACTTTAAATACCTTGCAAGAATATGGTAAAGTCTTTGGTTATCCGACTACTATGGGCCTTAGTAATGTTTCCTTTGGTTTACCGGGTCGGGAAGATATTAATGCTGCCTTCTATGCTTTGGCACTGGCTAGTGGTTTGAATGCACCTATTATCAATCCTTGTAATGCTAAGATAAGAATGATGACAGAGGCAACTAATGTCCTTTTGGGTTTTGATAACCAAGGTGTTAATTATAGTAAGAATTATGTAGCTGCAAAAACCATCCCTGCAACTGCAGTAACAGATGAAAATGTTTTAGGCGCTCTTGCAGGGGCTGTAATGGGAGGCGAGAAGGAAAGAGCTGCGCATTTAACATTGCAAGCTTTTGCTGAAGGTTATGATCCGCGTGAAATTACGGCAGAGGCTTTGGTCAAAGGAATGAATCTTATAGGCGATGATTTTGGAGCCGGACGCACTTTTTTACCTCAAGTAATGTTAGCGGCGGAAGCTATGAAAAGTGCATTTGATGCTCTAAAAACAAAAACAAATGTTGAGGATTTGCCTTGTCTTGGAAAAGTTGTTTTGGCCACGGTTAAGGGTGATGTTCACGATTTGGGTAAGAATATAGTTGGAGCACTTTTGTCTAACAGTGGGTTTAGCGTTGTGGATTTGGGTAAAGATGTAGAACCGGAGGTTATTTTAGCTGCTGCTGAAAAAGAAAAACCGGATATTGTTGGTCTTTGTGCTTTAATGACCACCACGTTGGGGGCCATGGAAGAAACCATTAAATTACTACAGCAAAAAACAACAACCACTATCATGGTAGGTGGTGCGGTACTAACGCAAGAATATGCTAGGGAAATAAAAGCTGATTTGTATGCGGCAGACGGTGTGCAGGCTGTAAAACTAGCAAAAAAAGTAGTTGAGTAATAAAGCTTAATTTATTTCTATGGTTATAGGGATTTTTATGTTGGATTTTAGTACTAGGGAAAAAAAGGAGGAATACATATGACAACAGAAACACCTATGGAAGATATTGACTTTGATAAAGAGGCAGAAAAAATATGCCGCTGGGGAGCTGCCAGAGCTAGCGTTATTGCCGTAACACCTGTGTTGGGTACAGTAGCGCTTATGGCCAATGAAGTTTATATGATTATGAGGCTGGCTGATGCCAGAGGTGAAAAGCTGGAAGACGGTGCTATTGCCGGACTTTTGGGGTCCTTGGGTGCTAGTTTTGTAGGGCAGACTTTATTTACACTTATTCCCTTTGCTCCAGTGCAAGTTCCTTTAGCTATTGCTATTACTTATGGTGTGGGTAAAGCAGCCAGTGCTTGGCTTAAAGCGGGGCAACCGGCAGATTTAGCACAATTCAAAGAAGTTTTTAACGAGGCTCGCGATGAAGGCATGGCTAAATTTAAAGAGTTCGCTCAGATGGACTCTAAGGATACACCTTTGGGTGATGAGAGCAAGAAATTTAAATTCGCGTCTGAGCCTATTTTTTATAAAATAAAAGACCAAGCCGATACGGCCGCTGACAAAGTGGAAAACACTTTGGCTGATGCCTGGAAATGGCTGCAACCATTGAAAGAAAAAAGTGAACGTTGGCTTACTGCACAAAAATGGGACGCGATCTCTCATGGTGGTTTGACGATTCCCTACTCCGAAGTACAAGAAAGATTGGAGAAATCCTTAGCGAATAGTGAGTTTACCTTACAGGGAATTAACTATTGTGATTTTGCACAAATTGAAGTGCATATAGAACACCAAAAACATGGCAAAATAAAGTTGCTGCTTTCTACAGAAGAATTCACAATTAATAGCAAGGAAGCTTATGTGCGCTTGAGGGTTAAGGATTTTGAAGTAGTGGATAATGACTTTGCTCAACTTATCGTAGAAACAATGTGAACCAAATTAATTATGTCCATTATCAATGCTATCTTCAATGAAACAGTTTTGGAAAAAGAAGATTTTACTTGCAATTACTATGATAGTGTTTTAGAAGTGCATTTTACACAACTTGTTCAAAATAGTAAGATTGTTCAAATCAGTTTTATGGATAAGAACATTTTAAATTTTGTCCAATTCGTTGCACTTATTCCAACAGAGTCAGGGTTGTTAGTAAAAAGTAATTTGAGAAATTAAAATGTGATTTAAAAATGAAGAACAGCAGCTGACTACAAATAATAGTCAGCTGCTGTTCTTCATTTTTATACTTTTTTGATATTGTCAATAAATAACAAGAGTCTATTTGCGACATTAACATCGCTGACGCCACTGTCAAAATCCAGTGATAATAAATTCATTTGTGGGTAGAGGGTTTTAATTTTCTTCTCCATACCTTTTGCGACAATGTGATTTGCGATACAACCGAAAGGCTGCAAGCTGATAACATTGTTTATTCCTTGTTTAGCAAAAGTTACAACTTCTCCGGGAAGGAGCCATCCCTCACCAAATTGTGCAGCTAAGTTAATAATTTCACTACCGTTTTTAGCATCAGTAAAGATATTGGTGAAAGGCATGAAGTAGTGGAATTCTTTACCTAATTCATTAACTTTTTGAATTTGTTTATCAATCCATTTATAAAGTGTATTTACAATAAAATTAGGAATATGGTCTTTTTGTAAATTCAGCTGCTCATTTACATTTCTGTTTACAAAACTTTGCATAAAGAAGTTAGTAAGGATAGGTGGAATAACTTCAATACCATGTTCAATCATCCATTTAGAAACATTTTTATGAGCAAAAGAATTAAACTTTAAATAAATCTCTCCCACAATGCCAACTTTGGGGAAATGCTTATCGGCATAAGTTATAGAGTTAAATTCATTAGCAGCTTTTGCTAGTAATTGCATAAGGCCTTTAGAATCATTAAATTTAATACGTTCTTTGGCTAATTCCAAATATTTATCTTTTAATTTTTGAGCAACCCCTTTGCTGGTTTCACGTACAACCGCGGCATAATAGAACTTAGCGATACAGTCGCTGTATAACAATATAGCAACGGCAATATGAAGAATTTTCAACCAGTTGATCTTGAAGCCAGACTGTTTGTTCTTTATAGTGCTGTCCAGCGCTACAGAAATAACTGGAACAGTTCTGAAGCCGGCGTCTATTAGAGCACGCTTAATAAGAGAAATATAATTAGAAGCACGGCATTGACCACCTGTTTGTGTAATCACTACGGCAGTTTTTAAATAATCGTATTTACCGGATTTCAACGCCTTGATAATATCTCCTACGACCAAGGTAGCAGGGTAACAAACCTCGTTGTTGGCATACTGTAATCCATATTCTGCAGAAGCTTTATTGCTGGCTGGCAGGATGTCAATATCATAACCGGTGAGTTTAAAGAACGCGGGAATTAGGGGAGAAATGAAAGGGGTAAAGAAGGGGGCAATAATTTTATATTCTTTTTTGTCTTCAGTAAATTCAGCGGTGTCTAAAAATGGTTGTTCTGCCAAGGGTTTATCACTATTGAATTTTATGCTCTCTACTACAGAGCGAACACGCAATTTCAAAGACCCGATGTTATTGACATCATCAATTTTCAAGATGGTCAAGGTTTTTCCGTGGCGTGCCAATATACCACGTACTTCGTCTAGAAGAAAAGCATCAGGGCCACAACCAAAGGAAGTCATTTGCATGAAATGCACATCGCTTGTTTGGTTAGCAACCCACTGTGCTGCTTTTAAAATACGATTAATATACGCCCATTGTTCCACAAGGAAAGATTCATTTGTAGATAAGTTATTGTCATTTCGAGCTATATCTTCACTTATAACATTAATGCCCATAGCGGAAATCAAGTTGGACAATTTGTGTTGAACTAGTGGATCGGTGTGATATGGGCGGCCGGCCAAAAGAACAGTGATGTTCCCTGTTTTTTTACTATGTGTAAAAATATCTTCGTTTCTAGCTTTGATTTTCTCTTCATACTTACATTGCTCAGCAAGCGCTAATTTAACAGCCATGGTAGCTATAGATTTTTTAATGCCAAGGCCTGATAAGTAGTTAAGGCACTGGGTAGTTAGTAACTTTTCGTTTTTAAAGGTTATTACCGGGGAGTCAATGGGAATTTTGTTCTCTAAGGCTATTACACTCTTGATAACATCGGAGTAGCCTGAGACAATAGGACAGTTAAAACTATTAGCTTGTTTTGCGCTTTCTTGTTTTTCATAAACCACATAGGGCATGAAAATGCGATCAACTTTTTTGTCCAAAAGATTATAAATATGGCTGTGAGCTAATTTAGCAGGGAAGCATATGTTGTCAGACATGATACTATGAATGCCATCTTCATAATTTTTAAAAGTCGAAGGATCTGACAGACATACCTGTAAGCCACAGGCATCAAACAATTTGTGCCAGAAGGGATAATTTTCGTACATATTTAAGCAACGAGGCAGACCAATAGTTTTACCACTAGTCTGGGTGTTTTTGCGGTTAAACAGATAATTGTATTTATCGCTATAGATATTTTCTCCGTTAGTGGCATCATCGCCGCGGTTAGAAAATATTTTTTCACATTTGTTGCCGGAAAAATAAGTATTACCATTAGCAAAGCTGTATTTATTGATGTAACAATTATTTTCGCAGCCACTGCATTGCAACGATTGGGTAGCATAATTAGCAGCTTTAATTATATTTTCCAAGGCAACGATGCCAGAGCTTTTGGCTTTAGCATAAAGGGCACAACCATAAGCACCCATTATTTCCGAAATATTACTGCGGTGTACACTGACACCGGTCAGTAACTCAAAGGTGCGGACTACGGAATCATTTTTCATAGTCCCGCCCTGTAAAACAATATCAGTACCCAATTCTTCTGTATTTTTGAGTTTTAATACTTTGTAAAGACAATTTTTGATTACAGAGTAAGAAAGCCCAGCAGCTATATCACCAATAGTATAACCTTCACGTAAAACTTGTTTTACTTTGGAATTCATAAAGACGGTGCAACGAGTTCCTAGATCACAAGGATGTGATGCTAAGCAAGCGGCGTTAGCAAAATCGGTTACGGAAAAATTCATGTTTTTAGCAAAAGTTTCTATAAAGGAGCCGCAACCGGACGAACACGCTTCATTTATTTCCATGCGGGATAATACATTATTTTCGATAAAAATAGCTTTCATATCTTGCCCGCCAATATCCAAGATAAAGGAAACTTGTGGATTTATTTTTCGTGCAGCCAAATAATGTGCAATGGTTTCAATAATACCATTGCCTAATTTAAAGGCTGCTCGGATTAAATCTTCGCCATAACCTGTGGAGCAACTGCCCATTATTTTTGGATTTGAGCCATTTGCTTGGCAGTCAAAGGCAAACTGTGTCAAGCCTTTTTGTACTGCTGCTATGGGATCACCATTGTTTGGAGCATAGTAGGAAAATAAAATATTTTCCTTATCATCGACAACCACAATTTTTGTTGTGGTTGAACCGGAATCAATGCCTATGTAGGCAGGACCAATATATTCTTTCAAGGATGTTTGCTCAACATTATCACGTTTTTTATCTTCTTTCCACAGTTCATATTCTTGCGGCGAAGAAAATATAGGTGGTAAATTATTATTTGTTTGCACATTTCGCAAGGTTTTGTCATTTAAGGAGACAATGAGTTTATCCAAATCAATAATTTGCTGCTCATCGGTTGTGTAAATTGCTGCACCCCAAGCAGGAATTAAATTTGCATTTTCCGGTACGATAAAATCACTTTCCTCAAGTCTTAGATATTTAACAAAGGCTTTACGCAAAGCAGGAATGAAAGTTAAGGGACCGCCACACAGTAAAACTTTAGGATTAATTTTGCAACCGTGTGACAAAGTGGAAATGGTTTGTACAGCTACGGCGTGGAAAATAGAAACAGCTATATCAGCCTTACTGACATTTTTGCTTAGTAAGTTTTGGATATCTGTTTTGGAGAATACACCGCAACGTGATGCGATAGAATAAGTATGTTCAGCTTTTTGGGCCAAAATATTCATGTCCTCAACATTTACACCCAAAAGAATTGCCATTTGATCAATAAAGGCACCGGTTCCGCCAGCACAGTTTCCGTTCATACGTAAATCTGTTGCTCCGGTTTTATTCATATAAACGATTTTGGCATCTTCGCCGCCAATATCAATAATAGTTGCGATAGTTGGATAGAGAGTTTTTACGAATTCGGTGGCTGCGATAACTTCTTGTACAAAAGGAAGGTGACATTTTTCGGCAACTCCCATACCTACAGAACCTGTGATTTTAATATTTAGGGCGCAGTTACCCGCTTGAGCTTTTAATTGCTCAAGAAATTTTATAATAACCGGAATAATATTAGTTTGATGACGTTCGTATTTGGAAAATACGATTTCATTTCGGTTATTTATGGCAACTATTTTGGCTGTGGTTGAGCCTATGTCTAGGCCTATTGGATACCTATTCATAACACTTTTCCTTTTTGCGTTGCAATTTTTTATTTATACATACAAAATGCCCCATACCAAGGGTACGCGGCGGCTTTAGGTCACATTTCAACTACGAGGGTGAGCCGCAATACGACCCATTGGATTAACTACTTATAGATTGTAGCTTTACTAACATATTTTGTCAAACATTAATATTAAGTTTATTGTATATGCCTTCTTTTTTGTCCTAGTGTATGTTAAAATTAAGGGTAAAAATATTTCTAAGGTGGGCTGTAATGAAAGAGCAAAATGAAACTCCCGTAGTTAACAATCATAAATTTCTCAAAGGAACTATGATTCTGACGATTTCCAGTATCGTTGTCAAAGTGATAGGAGCTTTGAATTGGATTATTTTGTCGCGAGTAATGGGTGGGGAAGGCATAGGCCTTTATCAAATGGGGTTCCCTATTTATTTAATGGCCATAACTGTTTCCTCTGCCGGCATACCCGTTGCTATTTCTATTATTACCGCGGAAAAGATTGCCAAGCATGATTATGCAGGGGCTAAACGAGTGTTTAACGTTTCCCTTAGGCTTTTATTTTGCACAGGGTTATTTTTTTCAGGGGCACTTTTGTTTGGAGCCCAATGGTTAGTTGATAATCATTGGATTCGCGACGCTAGGGCCTATTATTCAATCATTGCTTTGGCCCCGGCTGTATTTTTTGTTACCTTTTTGTCCAGTTTTCGTGGTTATTTACAAGGGTGGCAAATTATGACGCCTACTGCTGCTTCGGAAATAACAGAACAGTTAACTAGGGTTTTTACTATGATTGCTTTTGCCTATATGCTTATGCCTTACGGACTTCCTTATGCGGCTGCTGGTGCTAGCATGGGAGCAGGAGTGGGTGCTTTTTGCGGGCTTATGGTTTTGTGGTGGTTCTATCGTCGTTTGAAAAAACAGTTTAAGTTAGAAACAGTAAAGCAAGCGGTTGATTCTGTAGTCGAACCGGCTAAAATGATTATTAAACGTTTAGTATATTTGGCACTGCCTGTCTCTATCTCAAGCTTAATGCTTCCTATAGTTTCTAATTTGGACTTACTTATAGTACCTGCACGTTTAGAAGTTGCAGGTTTTAATGTTTCGCAAGCAACTACATTTTTTGGCTATTTAACGGGCATGGCTGTACCCTTGGTAAACCTTTCAACCATATTAACTGCTGCTTTGGCTATTAGTTTGGTACCTGCCATTTCTGAATCAAGAATTTTGGGCGATACCTTAGGTATCAAAGAAAAAACTAAAACTGCTTTTCGAGTAGCAGCTATAATTACAATACCATGTAGTGTTGGTCTGTTTGTCTTAGCAGAGAAAGTAGCCGGTATGATTTATAATGCCCCTGGTGCTGCTCCTGCTATTCAAACTATGAGTATGGCTATCTTTTTACTGGGCATTCATCAAGTTAGTACCGGAATTTTGCAGGGTATGGGGAAAACCACAATACCTGTCATTAATATGATTATTGCAGCATCAGTAAAAGTTAGTTTGAATTGGACTTTGACGGCACTTCCCTGGATGGGAATTAAGGGTGCAGCTTGGGCCACTGTAGCTGACATTGGTATAGCAGCATTACTTAATTTAGTGTTTATTTATAGACATACAGGTTTTTCGTTACCAATCATTGGAGTTGTCAAAACCATGGTTGCAGCCACAGCAATGGGTATAGCAGTGCATTTATTTCTATTAGCGACATCTACTTGGGGTGTTTGGAATATTTTGGGTGGAATAATTATTGCGGTTCCTGTATATGGGGTTGTATTAACGTTAATCGGTGGTCTACAACGGCAAGATTTGGAAGAAGTACCTATTTTGGGGCATAAAATTTTAGCGTTGGGTAACCGCTTCGGGCTATTTAAGTGAGGGACATTATACGCCCCTATAATGTGATAAGTTTGCAACATTAGACACGAATCCTTTGAAATTTACAAAAAGTGTGGGATAATATAGAGTACTAAACTTATTGACTGGAGGGTCAAAAAATGCAAGATGAGAAAGACAAAGATATAAACGCATGTATTGCTTTTACGTTGAGCCGTCCAGGCAAGGAAAGTAAAACTTTTAGCTTTAGTAAAAAAACAGTTATAACCTTAGGAATTGTTGGTGTGATACTACTAGGAACAGTAATTAAGGGATCTACTATGCTTTATGCCGCCTACCGTGAACAACAGGAATTAAGTGTATATAGAGAGCAGTATGCTGAGTATACTGAGAAACTACAAAAATTGACAGACGATAGTGCAAGAATGCAAAAAGAGATGGCGCAAGTATCTGCTTTAGAAGCAGCTGTACGTAAAACTTTGGAGAAAGATGGCGAAAAAGTTTCTCGTGGAAACATCGACAGAAAGTCTCAGGAATTGGATTTACTTGGTACAGGTGGTGGCGAGAGCGCCGCTAATAAATTGGAAATACTAGACGTGCAAAATGCTATGCTGGATAAACGAATAGCATATAAAAGAGAAAATCTTTCCAACATGTTAGAACAGTTATATAATAGAGGTGGTTATTTTAAGTGGCCTACTGAAGGCGGGAGAATATCATCTTTCTATGGTGTAAGGTCTAATCCATTTGGCGGGGCTGGTGGAGATTTTCATCCTGGCATTGATATAGCTAATTCTTATGGTGCACCTGTTTTTGCTGATAATTCCGGCAAAGTAGAATTGGCAGAATGGAATGGCGGATATGGCAGGTATGTAAAAATTGATCATGGCAATTGTTATGAAACAGCTTACGGACATATGAGTGCTATAGCTGTTAGTGCAGGTCAGAGCGTTAAACGTGGTGAGGTTATAGGCTTTGTTGGTAGCAGCGGTGCCAGTACAGGTCCTCACGTACATTTTGAAGTTTTAGAAAAAGGCGCAACGGTTAATCCTTTGCGGTTTTTACAACAATAAACTAGGGGGAGTCTCGTGAGAGGCTCCTTTAATTTAAATTAAAATTTGTGCAATAATGCCAAGAGGATTATATAAACAAAATAAATGTACAAAAAATTTTATAAGGGGTGAAGCTTATGAATATGAAAGAATTAAGAGAACTTGGTAAACAGAAATTTGGTAAGGCTTGTCGTATGTGTCCTATTTGTGATGGACGCGTTTGCGCCGGTGAAATACCGGGAGCAGGAGGAGTAGGAACAGGGCAAGCTTTTCGTAATAATATAATTGCACTGACAGAGGTAAAACTGCGTCAGCGTATTATTCACAGCGTGCATACGCCCTCTACAAAGTTTACGTTGTGGGGGAAAACTTTAACTATGCCAATTTTGGCGGCCCCTATAGGCGGGATTGCGTTTAACTGGAATAACTATATTGCAGAAAAAATGTATGCTGATGCGGTTATTAACGGATGCAAGAATGTTGGGTCATTAGGGATGGTAGGCGACGGTAAATTACCGGAGATTTATCAAGACGGCCTGCATTGCATAGAGGCAGTTGGCGGTTGGGGAATTCCTACTATTAAGCCACGTCCTAATGATCAAATTATAAAGTTAGCCAAACAAGCAGAAAAAATTGGCGCCATTGCTATAGCGATTGATGTAGATGCAGCGGCTTTAATAAATATGACGGTATCAGGGCAAAAAGTAGGGCCGAAAACTTATGAAGAACTGCTGGAGCTAAAAAATAATATTAGCTTGCCCATAATTATCAAAGGTGTCATGGAGGTTGAAGATGCAGTTGTTTGTGCCAAAGCAGGGATTGATGCAATTGTTGTTTCTAATCATGGCGGACGAGTTCTGGATCATACACCGGGAACAGCAGAAGTATTGCCGGAAATTGCTGCTGCAGTTGGCGATAAGATGACTATATTTGTTGACGGTGGTATTCGTACCGGGTTTGATGTTTTGAAAATGTTGGCTTTAGGGGCCGATGCAGTGCTTTTGGGGAGGCCGGTTACCCAAGCAGGAGCTGGTGGTGCTGAAGGCATTTCTTGCCTTATGAATCATATGAGAGAAGAACTTGAAGCTGCTATGATTATGACTGGTTGTCAGGATCTTTCTAGTATTGGTAGGCATATACTTTATACAAAATAGTGTCAGGGTTTGTTATTGTTTATTTAGTGATTAAGCCCAAAAAGACGCCAACCGTAAGGTTGGCGTCTTTTTGGCTTTTTAAATTAGGCTTTCCAAAGTCCGTGTAAATTGCAATACTCATAAGCAGCAATTACTTTGTCCCCATCAACTAATGCGAAAGTTGCTTCCGGTTTGTCTCCAGGTTTAAAAGCATGGCGTTGGACACCATTTTCCGTTTGAATATAGACCCATTGAATATAATGTTTCTCTTCCATAGGGTGAGGAACACTACCGATTTTAACAACTACAGTGTTGCCGTTTTGTTCAATCACGGGTACATGTTTTTCTTTAGCAGCATCAACGGTATTAGGAATTAATTCTGTCATATCATCGCCACAACAAACCAAAGTACCTCCACCATTATTGATTAGTCCTACTAAGTTGCCACAATGTTTACAAATAAAAAATTTTACAGCTTCCATGTTACTCCTCCTTTGTAATAGACAAAAATAGTTACCAAAGTTACTCATATAAATGACCATAAAACCGAAAGGATTTTATGATTATTACCAATGCTTACATTAAACTCTCTTATACTACTATTTCGCTATTATTTTCAGAAATCCTCTATTAATATTTAGGAAAGGGGAAAAATTCAACACGAGATAATAATAATAAC